>JAFXFQ010000025.1 GCA_017520365.1 Clostridia bacterium | reverse complement strand
GATCGTAGCCCTCGCCGTAGTCGAATGGGTTGCCGTGGTCGCGGCAGCCTGCGGTAATGGAGTCACCCTGAAAAACTATTCTCATAAATTTACCTCTTTATTTTCGGGGGCAAGAGAGCCCTCGTATTTTTGATCGGGGAAGCCGTGCTGGCGAAGCACCTCGTAAACGCCAACGGCAACGGCGTTGGAAAGATTCAGGCATCTCTGCCCGTCACGCATGGGGATGCGGACACACCGTTCATAATTCTCACGAAGAAAATCCTCGGGGAGGCCCTTTGTTTCCTTGCCGAACATTATGTAAACGGGAAGGGGATACTCAGCCTCTGTGTGCGCTTTGGGAGCCTTTGATGAAAAGCAATAGAAATCGCAATCGGGATTCCTTTCAAAGAAATCGTAAAGGCTGTCGTAGTAATAGATCTCAAGACTGTGCCAATAGTCAAGTCCCGCACGGTGGAGCTTTGCGTTGTCAATTTCAAAGCCCATGGGCCCTACCAGATGGAGTGCAGCACCCGTGACAGCGCAGGTGCGGGCAACGTTACCCGTGTTTTGCGGTATCTCAGGCTCAACAAGGACGATATTTATGTTGTTCATTTCGCACCCTCTTTCATTATCTTTTGAATTATACCACTATATCTTCCGTTTGTCTACGATTCGAATAAAAAAATTAACAAATATCCATTGAAAAATCCACGGTATATAGTATAATGATATATTAAGGAAATGTTTGAATTATCGGGGTCTAAATGACTCTTTTCCTAAGAAAGGAAATATATAAATGGGACTTATTGAAAAGATTTTCGGCAACTACAGTGAAAAGCAGATCAAAAAGATCATTCCCATAGTTGATCGGATCGAAAGCCTTGCAGACAAGTACAAGGCCATGTCGGACAGCGATATGAGAGCTATGACGGACACCTTCAAGGAGGAGCTTCGCGGAGGCAAGACTCTTGACGATATTCTTCCTGAGGCATTTGCACTTGTTCGAGAGGCTGCGGACAGAGTTCTTGGCAAGCGCCCCTTCCGTGTTCAGCTCATATGCGGTATCCTCCTCCATCAGGGACGTGTTGCAGAAATGAAAACAGGTGAAGGTAAGACCCTTGTTGCGGTACTGCCCTCATACCTTAATGCACTGACGGGCAAGGGCGTTCACGTTGTAACCGTTAACGAATATCTTGCAAAGATGGGTCAGGAGGAAATGGGTCGTGTTCACGAGTTTCTCGGTCTTACCACAGGTCTTGTTATCCACGATCAGTCAAGAAAAGAAAAGCAGGCGGCATACAACTGCGATATTACCTACGGTACAAACAACGAGCTTGGCTTTGACTACCTCCGTGACAATATGGTGACCTACAAGGAAAACCAGGTTCAGCGCGGTCACAACTTTGCCATCGTTGACGAGGTGGACTCCATTCTCATCGACGAGGCGAGAACACCTCTTATCATTTCAGGTCGCGGATCCAAGGTGGACGATCTTTATCAGAAGGCGAACGACCTTGTTCGCAGAATGTCCCGCTTCGTCATCAAGGAAATGGATACAAAGGTGGAGTACGACTCTGTCAGCGAGGATTTCGTTATTGACGAAAAGGCACGCAACTGCACCATCACCGCCAACGGTATCAAAAAGGCAGAGGAATTCTTCGGCATCGAAAACTTCTCCGACTCTGAAAATGCCAATATCTCTCACCACGTATACCAGGCAATGAAGGCCCACGGTATAATGAAGCGTGACACGGACTATGTTATCAAGGATAACGAGGTGCTTATCGTTGACAGCTTCACAGGCCGTATCATGCCCGGTCGCCGCTACTCCGACGGTCTCCATCAGGCTATCGAGGCAAAGGAAGGCGTTGAGATTCAGCGCGAGAACCGTACCATTGCTACCATCACCTTCCAGAACTACTTCAGAATGTATAAAAAGCTCTCCGGTATGACGGGTACCGCTCTCTCCGAAAAGGACGAGTTTGAGGAGATATACAGCCTTGACGTTGTTGTTGTTCCCACAAACAAGCCTATGATCAGAGAGGACCATCACGACGTGGTATACACTACCGTAGCGGGCAAGGAACGAGCTATCATCGAGCAGATCAAGGCCTGCCACGAAAAGGGTCAGCCTGTTCTCGTAGGTACTGTATCCGTTGAAAAATCAGAGCTTCTTTCCAAAAAGCTGAAGGCCTGCGGCATTCCCCACAACGTGCTGAACGCAAAGTTCCACGAAAAGGAGGCGGAGATCGTTGCTCAGGCAGGTAAGCTTGGCGCAGTTACCATCTCCACCAACATGGCGGGACGAGGTACCGACATCCTCCTCGGCGGTAACGCTGAGTTCCTTGCCAAGGTGCAGATGAGAAAAGAGGGCTACGAGGAAGAGACCATTATGCTGGCAACAGGCTCATCTCAGTCTGTTTCCGAGGAGGTCTTTGCTGCCCGTGCCCACTTCAGAGAGCTTTACGACAAGTATCAGGAAGAGATACGCCCCGAGGCTGAAAAGGTCTGCAAGGCAGGAGGACTCTTTGTTATCGGTACGGAGCGCCACGAGGCTCGCCGTATAGATAACCAGCTCCGCGGACGAAGCGGACGTCAGGGTGACCCCGGTGAATCCCGCTTCTACCTTTCCATGCAGGATGACCTGATGCGCCTTTTCGGAAGCGACAGGATACTTTCTCTCGTTACCTCCATGGGTATTCCCGAGGATACTCCCATCGATGCGAAGATCCTTACAAGCTCTATAGAGAACGCTCAGAAGCATCTTGAGGATCAGAACTTCCAGAGAAGAAAGAACGTCATCGCCTACGACGACGTTATGAATCAGCAAAGAGAGAAGATCTACGAGCAGCGCCAGGAGGTGCTTGAGGGCGGCTCTCTCAGAGACAGAATGATCTCTATGATACAGTCTACCGTTGCAGACTCTGTTGAAGGATACCTTCAGGGCTTTGACCGTGAGACTTGGGATACAGACGGACTTATCAACAAGTATATGGGACTCCTTTGCAAGAAGGAGGACTTTGATAGACTTGAGGGCAGCGATCAGGCGGCAAAGGACACTCTTTGCGACCTTATGATAGAGCGCGCAATGGCCATCTACGAGGATAAGGAGAAGAATCTTTTTGGTGAAGAGCAGTTCAGAGAGGTTGAAAGAGTCATCCTTCTCAGAAATGTTGACGAAAAGTGGATGGATCACCTTGAGGCAATGGACAGCCTTATGGAGTCTGTCGGCCTTCAGGCTTACGCGCAGCGTAACCCCATCAGCGAATACAGGATCGCAGGCGGCGACCTCTTCGACGAGCTTGTTATTATGATCCGTGACGATACGGTAAGAATGCTTCTTTCAGTAATGCCAAAGCCCCAGGTAATGGAGCGCGAGCAGGTTGCAAAGCCCGTGAATGCAGGCTTTGCGGGTAGCGGAGACGGTACGCTCAAAAAGAAGCCCATTGTTAAAAAGGCAGAGGAAAAGGTGGGCAGAAACGATCCCTGTCCATGCGGAAGCGGTAAGAAATACAAGAAGTGCTGCGGTGCGGCAGGAGTCGGTGAGGAATAATATGAAAAAGCATAACGATTCCCTCCGACTTGGCCTTGTTGCCCTTGGCGCAGTATTCCTTTTTAACCCTACCATCAACATTGTTGATCTTCTTCCCGATTTTATTGGATTTTGGCTTATAGCCAAGGGACTTACCTATACTGCATACGTTTCCGAAACTGTGGCAATGGCGAAAAAGAGCATCGTATACCTTGCCTTTATTGAGGCGGCAAAGCTGCTCTCCTGCGCTCTCCTTGTTGGAGGAAACGGCACAAATGTGGTACTTCTTACATTCTGCTTTACAGTTGTTGAGGCGATCCTCTTTATCCCTGCAGTTGACAAGCTTTTTGAGGGTCTTGCATCACTTGGTGTGCGCCACGCGGGAAAGGCTGTATTTTCTGTTCCGCTTTCCTCTTATCGGATAAAGAAGGCAGAGGTGCTTACAGAAAAGCTTAACGCATTGCCCGAAGAATACAAAAAGGAATGCAACGAAAAAGCAAGAAAGAATATTTCAAAAAAAGCAAAAAGGCTTTCCCGTAGGATAAACAGAATAAAGACTGAAAAGACTGTGGACGCGCTTAAGCTTTTCACTATTATCGCATTTCTCATACGAGCGTTGGGAGCTATCATCCCCGTGCTTCCCAATCTGATGATGTACGGGGATACCCTCTTTGTCAGCGCCGCTGAGCTTGCCCGTGCAAACCTTACTCAGGTACTGTCCTATCTGATTGCGTGGACTGCGGGACTTATCGTAGGTATCAAATGGCTTCTCGATTTTCGCAGATATATCAATGGCATCATTCTTGATACCGGGTATACAGATACGATCTATAAAAAGTGTGAAGCAGAGGTCCTCTGCGATAAGGGCAGGCTTTGTGCCGATATGATGAAAAAGGTGCTTATCATACTCTGCACGGCGGCAGTCTCCACCTTCGTGTTTCCTGTTGATTTTATCAACGTTACCCCCAATCTTATAACAGCGGGACTATTTATAGCAGTTTTCATTTATCTGTTTGACTATTCCAAAAAGCTTGCCATTGCGGGTATGGCATCCTCCCTCGTTTGGGCAGTTTTTTCGGCAATCGGTATCTGTCTTCAGTACAATTTCAGAGAGAACCATTACCGTCCCTCTATCGTTGTGGGTGGCCCTGCTTACGCACAGAAGCTTTACTTAGAAATGGAGATATTTTCCTACATTGAGGCAGGCCTGTTCCTTATCTCAGCTTTTATCATTGCAAGGGTTTTTCTGACCTCTGTCAGGGCTCAGATAAAAATGATGCCTCCACGTCAGGACGGACTTCCCAGAAACGAGAAAAAGCTGCTTGCCTGCCTGAAGCCCGTGGCATACAGCGGAGGTGTTGTTATCCTTTTCAATTGTGTGCTCACCTTTGTCACAAAATGGATACAGAGCGCCTGGATAATCAACGGTATCGCCGTTATTACCCTTACGGTATTTGCAATAAGAGCATATTACAGCCTTTGGGATAACGTTTACGTCCCCATGAAGCGCAAATTCTGACAAAAAAACCGTCCCTCGGGACGGTTTTTTGCAATTGCCTTTTACAGTCGTGAACAAGGCTTTATTTTGCAGATGCCGAAAGTCTACAACCCTTGATCTGTAAGGGCGCAGGGGGGCAAGGTATAGATAAAAGGGAAGAGCCCAAAGCCTGTAACAAAATAAAAAAAGACACCCGAGGGTGTCTTTTTTTTACTTAATTACTTAAGCATGCTTGCGATCTCGTCGCCGAAGTTTTCTTCCTTCTTCTCAAGGCCTTCGCCTCTCTCGTAGAGGTAGAATGCTTCAACGGAGATATCGCCGCCAAGATCCTTAGCTGTGTCAGCAATGTACTTGCCAACGGAGATCTTGTCATCCTTAACGTAAGCCTGGTCAACAAGGCAAACTCTCTCATAGAACTTGCCAAGCTTACCCATGATCATCTTCTCAAGGATAGCCTCGGGCTTGTTTGCGTTCTTCTCGTCATTCTTGATCTGAGCGAGGAGAACTGCCTTCTCTTCCTCAAGTGCGCTTGCGGGAACCTCGTCACGGCAAACGTAGGAGGGAGGAGAGCCTGCAGCGATCTGGAGAGCGATGTTCTTTGCGAATGCTGCGAACTCGGGCTTCTCAGCAACAGCTGCGTCAGCGTTGAACTTTACAACAACGCCTGTTGTACCTGCACCGTGAATGTATGCAGATGTGATGCCCTCGATAACCTCGAAGCGACGGATGTTCATGTTCTCACCGATGGTGAAGATCATGTCCTTAACCTTTGCCTCAACTGTGAAGCTATCGTCATATGCGAGAGCGTTGAGCTCTTCAAGAGATGTGGGCTTGTTTGCAAGGATAACCTTTTCGATGCCGCGAACGAACTCCTTGAAGGTCTCGTTCTTTGCAACGAAGTCGGTCTCAGCGTTAACCTCGATCATAACGGTCACGCCATTGTCGGACATAATATCAACTACGCCCTCGGAAGCAATTCTGCCTGCCTTCTTTGCTGCAACGGAAAGGCCCTTCTCACGAAGGATCTTTACTGCCTCATCGAAGTCACCGTTTGCTTCATTGAGTGCCTTCTTGCACTCCATCATACCTACGCCGGTCTTTGCACGAAGATCGGATACCATCTTTGCGGTAATAGCTGCCATTTTTCTTTCCTCCTTATGTTGAGTCGATTACTCAGCGTCAGCCTCTGCCTCAGCAGGAGCCTCTTCTGTGAGCTGCTCGCCCTGTCTGCCCTCGATAACTGCGTCAGCGAGAACGGAAGCGATAAGGCGGATAGCACGGATAGCGTCATCGTTACCGGGGATAACGTAATCAGCATCGTCGGGATCGCAGTTTGTATCAACGATCGCTACTACGGGGATACCGAGCTTCTTAGCCTCGAGAACTGCGTTGTGCTCCTTGCGGGGGTCAACAATGAAGATACAGTCGGGAATACCGCCCATCTCCTTAATACCGCCGAGGTTTCTCTCGAGTGTTGCCATCTCCTTCTGGAGAGAAGCTACTTCCTTCTTGGGAAGCATATCGAATGTGCCGTCTGCCTGCATCTTTTCAAGGCTCTGGAGTCTTGCGATGCTGGTCTTGATGGTCTTGTAGTTGGTGAGCATACCGCCGAGCCAACGTACGTTTACGAAGTACTGGCCGCAACGCTCTGCCTCTTCGCGGATAGCGTCAGAAGCCTGCTTCTTTGTACCAACGAAAAGAACGTTACCGCCGTTAGCGGAGATCTCGCGAACGAACATATAAGCCTCTTCGAACTTCTTGATTGTCTTCTGAAGGTCGATGATGTAGATGCCGTTACGCTCAGTGAAGATGTACTCAGCCATCTTAGGGTTCCAGCGTCTTGTGTGGTGACCGAAATGTACACCTGCTTCAAGAAGCTGCTTAATGGAAACAACAGACATTTTAATGTCCTCCTTCGGTTTTTTCCACCATACGGTCTCTTTTGCCCAGCCCCTTTCAGGGCACCGAAGGGCCTTGCCGTATGTGTGTTATATTTATTTGCACTTTTTACGTGCAGGGGTTATTTTACCATACAATTATATATATTGCAATCCTTTTTTATGCGTTCACAAAAAGTTTACAATTATTTTGTATCCGGCCTTTGGAAGCGGTGAAGCACCAGGGCTCCGCAAATGCCGATAACGATTCCCGCAAGGGTTCCGCCCACGGCAAGAACAGGCATATAATAAGCTATTTCACGTGTATTCATCACCGCAACGGCAACGGCTATCTGGCCTGCGTTGTGTGAGATTCCCCCCGCTACGCTGACACCGACGGCGGAGAAAAGGCGGCATCTTTTGAGAAGTGACATAACAGCGATGCTCAGAGCTCCCCCTGCCAGGCTGTAGGCAAGGCTCATAACGCTGCCGAAGAGGAGGGACGTAAGAACGCACCGCACAACAGAAACAGCCCCCGCCTCCCTCCAGCCGAATCTGTATAAAAGGAAAACGGTGACCACGTTCGGCAATCCCACCTTGAGGCCCGGCACTCCGAATGGAACAAAGCTTTCAACGTAGGAGAGTATCATGGCGGCGGCACAGCACATACCGAGCAGCACTATTTTTTTTGTACCTTTCATTTCCGTCTCCTTTCCGTAAATATGACTGTACCTGATTATTGTATAACATTTCGGAGATTATTTCAAGACAGGATAAAAAAATTGAAGCGTGACTTATGTGGGAGGAGGCAGGGCGCATTAGCCATTTCCGTTGCCTTTTTAATCTTGCATTTGAGGAGCAGTTGTGATATACTCAATTTAATAAAGAAATATCCCGAAAGGAACGAAAAGATATGTCAATGCCTACCATATCCCTCCAAAAGATCATTGATAAATTCAAGCTTGAGGTGCTTTACACACCTAAGGATCCCCAAGAGATCTTTATCCAAAAAAATGTGACCAACAGACCCGGACTTCCTCTTGCGGGATTTTTTGATTATTTTGAGTCTGAGCGAATTCAGATCATCGGTACTACCGAGTACACGTATCTTGAAAAGCTTGAGGATGATGTGAGAAAAGAGCACATCCGCGCACTGTTCGCTTATCAGCCACCCGCACTTATCTATACTCACGGTATGCCTGCGGATGCGGTAGTCCGTGCGGCAGCTGAGGAGTTTGCGGTTCCACTTCTTTCAATGGAGGGCAATACCAGCCAGTTCACAGCGGCTCTCACCGCATATCTCAGTGTTCAACTCGCACCCACCATCACCCGTCACGGCGTTCTCGTCGAGGTATACGGCGAGGGTATCCTTATCGTTGGTGATTCAGGTGTTGGTAAGAGTGAGACTGCCATCGAGCTTATCAAGCGCGGACACCGTCTTATTGCAGACGATGCCGTGGAGCTTCGCCGCGTTTCTGCCGAGACTATTGTCGGCAGTGCTCCCGAGCTTATCAGACATTATATCGAGCTTCGCGGTATCGGTATCATTGACGTGCGCCGTATCTTTGGTATGGGTGCAGTTAAGGATACTGAAAAAATTAATCTTGTAGTTGAATTTGAACCCTGGGAGCAGGGTAAAATGTATGAGAGACTTGGTATGGACGAGAACTATACCGACATTCTCGGAATAAAGATCCCATCCCTTACAGTACCCATCAAGCCCGGCCGTAACCTTGCCGTTATCCTTGAGATCGCTGCAATGAACAACCGCCAGAAGAGAATGGGCTACAATACTGCTCTTGAATTTAACAAGAAGCTTATGGGACAGATGGAAGAAGGCATGATGTAAGGTTATGTTGTATAGGAACGTAACAGAGCTTATCGGCAATACTCCCTTGATGGAGCTTTCTGCATTTTCCGAAGCCTTTGGCCTTTCAAGGCCCATACTGGGAAAGCTTGAGTGCTTCAACCCTGCGGGCAGCATAAAGGACAGAGTAGGTGCAGCTATGATCGCAGATGCCGAAAGGTCGGGAAAGCTTAAGAAGGATTCTGTCATCATTGAGCCTACCAGCGGCAATACGGGCATCGGACTTTCTGCGGTTTGCGCCGCTGCGGGCTATAAATCGGTCATTGTTATGCCCGATACCATGTCCGTTGAGAGAAGAAAGCTCATAGCAGCCTACGGTGCGGAGATACTCCTCACCGACGGAGCTCTTGGTATGAAGGGCGCCATTGATAAGGCAGAGGAGCTTTGCCGCGAAAATGATAATTATATCCTTGCGGGCCAGTTTGTGAATCCCGCAAATCCCGATGCCCATTACCGTACCACAGGACCCGAAATATGGGAGGATACGGAAGGGAAGATAGACGTATTTGTTGTGGGGATTGGTACGGGAGGCACTATCACCGGTGTGGGCCGATATCTTAAGGAAAAGAATCCGAGTATTCGCATTATCGGCATTGAGCCTGCAGGATCTCCCTTTCTCACAGAGGGGAGAGCAGGCGCCCACGGCCTTCAGGGGATCGGTGCAGGCTTTGCTCCCGAGATTCTTGATATGTCCGTTGTGGACGAGGTCATCACGGTAACGGATGAGGAGGCATACTCTGCAGGCAGAGCCTTGGCAAGATGCGAGGGCATCCTTGTGGGAATCACCTCAGGAGCCGCCGCCCACGGAGCAGCACTTGTTGCGAAAAGAGGGGAGCTTGAGGGTAAATACATTGTCGCCCTCCTTCCCGATACGGGCTCCAGATACCTTTCTACGACTATGTTTGAATAAAAAAACAATTCCGCCGAGGTGAGGCGGAATTGTTTTTTTATTTTGTAAGATTTCTGAACTGCTGTGTGTAAAGATCTGCGTAGGTGCCGCCGAGAGCCATAAGGCTGTCGTGGTCGCCTCGCTCCGTGATAATACCGCCGGAGATGACTGCTATCTCATCTGCATTTTTTATGGTGGAAAGACGGTGGGCAACAACAATTGTTGTACGTCCGCGGCAAAGATCGTCCAGGGATTCCTGAATAAGGATCTCCGTTGCGTTGTCCAGGGCGCTGGTAGCCTCGTCAAGAATGAGGATGGGGGGATTTTTCAGAAATACTCTTGCTATGCTGAGCCTCTGCTTCTGTCCGCCGGAGAGGCGCACACCGCGCTCACCTATCTCGGTGTCGTAGCCCTTCTCCATTTTCATAATGAAATCGTGGATGTTGGCCCGCTTTGCGGCTTCAATGATCTCCTCGTCGGTGGCATCGGGTCTGCCGTAGAGAATGTTTTCTCTGACGCTTGCGTTGAAAAGATATACGTCCTGTTGAACGATGCCGATGCTTCTGCGGAGTGAATCAAGGGAGACGTCGGTGATGTCCGTGCCGTCAATGAGGATGCGACCGCCGGAGACGTTGTAAAATCTTGGTATAAGGTGGCAGATGGTGGTCTTGCCTCCGCCGGAGGGGCCCACAAGCGCAAAGGTGCGGCCCTTTTCAATGTGCAGATCGATGCCGCGAAGGACCTCTCTGCCTGTTTCATAGTCGCAGGTAACGTCCTCAAATGTGATGGCTCCCTCAACCTTTTCCAGCGCCCGTGCGCTCTCCTTGTCCTTTTCAGGCTCCTCTGCCATTATCTCAAGGAAGCGGGAAAAGCCGGTGACGCCGTTCTGATATTGCTCCATAAAGCCGATAAGAGTGGTCATGGGGGTAAGGAACAGATTGACTGAAACGATGAACGCGGAGTAATCCGCAAGCTCTATCTTGCCGAAGAAAAGGAAGAAGCCGCCTGCAAGGAGGACTACTACGTTGAAAACGTTGGTGATGAATGAGGTGGAGGAGTGGAACTGACCCATGGAGCGGTATGCGTCTCTGCGTGACTCCACGAATTCCTTATTTCCTATCTCAAATTTTCTTCTTTCCTCGTCGGAGTTTGTGAAGGCCTTGGTCACGCGGATACCGGAGATGCTGCTCTCAAGAGCACCGTTGATCTCTGCCGCCGCCTCACGGCTTCTCTTGAATGCATCTCTCATTTTCGTTCTGAGAAGAAGAGAAACGATGAAGAGAAAGGGGACGCAGAGGAATATGATAAGGGTCAGTATCCAGTTGACGGTTGCAAGGTATATAAAGGATGCGATAACGGTGATGGAGGTGATGATAAGGTTTTCGGGGCCGTGGTGAGCAAGCTCGCTGACCTCGAAAAGATCGTTTGTCATACGGGACATGATCTTACCCGTCTCGTGATCGTCATAATACTTGTAGGGCAAGCGCTGAAGATGGTCAAACATCTCCCGTCTCATCTGTGCCTGCATTTTGACACCCATAACGTGTCCCTCATACTGAATGAAGTAATTGAGAAGCAGGCGAACGACGTAGAGTATCACGAGAAGAACGGCACCGCCAACGATAATTTTCGTGTCTCTTTTGCCGTCTGTGAATTCGCTGACCATACTGCGTGTGACGATGGGGTAAAATATACCCACCATGGAAACCACGAATGAGGCCAGCATATCGAGAGTGAAAATGAGTCTGTGAGGCTTGTAATAGCTTAAAAACTTTTTTAGCATAATTTTCCTGTATTTTTTTAAAAAAACTGTTCGGGCTTCGGGTTACAATAACAATTATATATTCATTTTTTTTGATTATCAAGCGGTTTTTGTTTTTTTAATAATTTGTTGACAAATAGTTGAGTTTGTTGTAAAACAAAATTATAAACTGTAAAAGGAGAGGGATCATGGCAAGAATAATTATCGTTGAGGATGATGAAAATATTGCAAATACCATAAAGGCGACCATTTCCATGGTGGGGTATTCGGGTGATATATGTGAGGACGGGCTTTTGGCAGTTGATGCTGTTAAGAGCGGCAGGTATGATCTGGTTTTGCTTGACGTTATGCTTCCCGGACTTGACGGATTTGAGGTCATGGAAAGGATAAAGGCCACAGGCGTGCCCGTTATTTTTCTTACGGCGAGACAGAACGTTCTTGACAAGGTCAACGGACTCAGACTGGGTGCCGAGGATTATATAGTCAAGCCCTTTGAGCCATTGGAGCTTCTTGCCCGCATAGAGGTGGTGCTGAGAAGGCAGAACAAGCTTTCCGATACCATGGTCTACGGCGACCTTTGTGCAGACGTTTCAAAGCATACGGTCACAAAGTGCGGCAAAAGAATATCTTTGACCCCGAAGGAATTTGACCTTTTCGTTTATTTTCTGAAAAATATAGACATAGCAATACCCCGTGAGCGGCTTCTCAGCGCGGTATGGGGCTTTGAATTTGAGGGAGAGAGCAGAACTGTTGATATACACATTCAGCAGATAAGAAAAAAGCTGTCCCTGCAAAAGGCACTCGTTACGATACCGAAGCTTGGATACCGGCTTGACTCTTTCGAGGAGGGACGGGATGAAGCTTAAATGGAGGATATTCCTTCTTTCTTTGGCCTTTATAATGGTAGCAGTTGCTGTGACTGCAATAGCGATCCTGCAGGTGAATTTTACATCGGCAGTAGAGACTGAAAGGGAGAGCGCCGCCGCATATCACAGCTATTTTTCATCGTCTGTAAAAAGCAGAATGATGTATATGCGAATGACAGGTGACGTGGCAGTTCTTGAAAACGAGAGGGCCGAGAGCATCTTTTCGGATATCGCTCTTGATTTCGGCTCCTTTGGTGATGCGTCTGCCTTGCTTATTACGGATAACGGCAACGCAACTGTGGGAGCAGGTGGCGAGACGGGGCTTATAGAAATAAAAAGGCTGCCCGTGCTTTCAAGTCTTGAGAAGGATAAGTGTACTACTGTGATTTATGATGTGGGCGATAAGACGATACTTCTCGGTGCATCACCCTTTTCTGCTGAGGGAAGAGATCTTTTTGTTCTGAGTGCTCACGATATTACAGATACATATGCCTCATTTGACAGGACCTTCAGGCTTACTGGTGCAGTCAGCATCGGCTTTGCTCTTGTCATATCTCTTGTGCTGTTTGCTTTCACGGCACTTATTCTTCATCCCGTTTCAAGACTCAACGGTTCTCTTTGCAGAATTGCAAGCGGCGAGTATTCCTCACGGGTCTCTGAAAAGGGAAGTGTGGAGATACGGAGCATTGCAAAAAACATAAATGCTATGGCGGCTGCCGTTGAGGAAAAGGTCATTCGGCTTGAAGCTATTGCAGAGGGCAGAAAAAGATATGTGGACAGCCTTGCCCACGAAATGAAAACGCCTCTTACCTCCATCCTTGGCTATGGAGATCTTTTGAGACTGAAACGAAGGGTGTCAGACGAGGAAAGGCTTGAATATTCCACGGTCATCGTCGACGAGGCAAAAAGATTGAAAAGTCTTTCCTCAAAGCTTCTTGAGCTTGCCTGCGCTGACAGCGCAGAGCTTGAAATGCGCCCCGTTGTGCTGAGAGAGCTTTTTTCGGATATATCGGCAGCTCTTGCCCCCGTGTTTGAGCACAGCGGCATTACATTGGTCATTTCAAAAAGCGAGGGAGTCATAGCGGCAGACCGTGAGCTGTTTTTGTCGTTGCTGCTCAACCTTTGCGATAATGCCCGCAAGGCATCAAAATCGGGTGACGTGGTGGAGCTTTCCGGCAGTATAAAGGGGGATCTTATCGAAATAAAGGTATCGGACAGGGGAATCGGTATGAGCCCTGACGTTTTGAAAAGAGTAACGGAGCCGTTTTTTATGGCAGATAAGGCACGAAGCCGAAAGTCCGGAGGCGCAGGCCTGGGTCTTTCGCTTTGCGCTGAGATCGCAAGCCGCCACGGAGCGGAAATGAAGATAGCAAGCACCCTCGGTAAGGGTACCGAGGTAACGTTGACCGTTTCTGCGGTGAAGGGAGAGAGGATATGAAGAAGAGATCAGGTATTCTTTTTTCGTTGCTTGCAATTATAATTGCTTTGTCGATAGTAATACTTGGGGCGGTATCTATTTACTCCGCGAAGGATCTTCTGCCAACCCATAAGGGTAATGCAGTAGCAGTTCCGCTGTCAAGCGGAGGTGGGCTTTATTTTGCCCAGATGGGAACGGACATAACTCTTTCGTATCCTTGGAGCCTTGTCTCGGAAAGCACAGAATATACGGACGAAGGTGTACCCGGTTGGCTTCAGGCCTCGGGGGAAGCCTTTTCAAGGCTGTTTCCCGTATCGAGTATTCCTGTGAGTTTGAAAAATCACTCATTTACCGTGGCAGGTGAGATATGGTTTTTGAATGCTGAGTATTCCGCAGAAGGCCTTGGCGTATTAAAAAACACCCGTCTTGCAATAAAGGAAGGCGGCGGTGTGGTGGCCTATATCTCGGAAACGCAGAATAGCCGGGTGGACTCAAAGACTGTGAATCAGGTCTACGAGGTCATAGGAAAGGCGGCCTTTGATAATCAGAGCAGCCAAAGCAACATGATTCTTCTCGATCCCCTGGACAGCCTAACAAGAGGCGAGAGCGTGGCAAGGGAATCCCTTGTATACAATGAGGACACAAAGCAGTATGACAGAGTAGATTTGTCGTCTCACTCATTTTTTGATAAGGATCCCGTTGAGGACTTTTTCAGAAAGTATTGCCGATATTGCTCCGAAAACGGCGTTTCCAACAGAGAAGCGCAGCAGATATATACGCTTCTGAGGTACGGTACGTATGCCTGCATCTACTCAAACGGTCAGATATATCTTACATACAGCCTCACCGATTTCGGAACACTTACTTTAGTTTGGGACGTGGCATCGACGGAGCTTTCTGCTATGAGCCTTGATGCAGGGCTTACGGATAAATAAGCTTTACTTCTTACATTTTTCTTACATTTTTTTGAATACTTCTTGCACGGATATCTGTTATCATCAGATCAAGGGAGGAGAATCCTCCAAAATGATAACGGAGAAAGGAGCAAAACTATGAAAAACTTATTCAAAGCATTGGCACTGTTGCTTGTGCTAATGACCGTTGAAACGGCTATAGTATCCTGTGCGGAGCTTGATGCTGTGGGAAGTGTGGGAAAAGGAGATGCCGATCTGACAGGCGTGGACGTGGGCAACGAGCAGACCGTTGATACAGGGCCCGATGGGGGCGAAGGTGTTATGGAGTTTCATTCAAATGACCCTGACTGGCGTCTTTACTGGGAGGATTATTACCTTAAGCTCACAAACGGTGAAAAGACCTTTGTCTACGGAGACTACAAAGGCGAAGAGAGTATAAAATATGCACCTTATATGCTAAACTTTCATGCTTACGATGAAAGTGCAGCCGAGCTTATCGTTTCAGAGGATAAGACGGAGGCCATCATTCTTTATGATGGCGTCAGATATACTGTCGACCAGCCTGCTATTATGTACGCAAGTGTGGTGGAGCTGGAAAACGGAACGATCATTCAGGATGCCGTTCCGAGATCCGATCAGTTTCTTGAGGCTCACGGCTATACCTACGAGGCCCTTATGCCCTATCACGCGGGTTCCGGCAACAACGGCCTCGAGTATTCCACCTATGAGATAACCCTTACGGCAGAGTACAGAGAGGGAAAGCCTTATTTTGAGGGAAGGCTGTTGACCTTTGACGGAGTGCTTGACCTTTCTATGGTAGTAGGCAGGCCCTACAATATAGGCGAGGATTTCAAGAGCCTTAAGTGTGACAGCTCTGCCAAAACTCTGATGACTGCCTTTATTGAGAAGGACACGGAAACGCTGGAGACCTTTTTCAATTATGAAAAGGGACTTCTTGACCCATACAAAACGCTGGAATTCGGAGGCTATAAGGCAACGGTGACGGACAGCGGAAAGGTGCTGTTTACCGTTGAGGTAACTAAAAGCGATCTTGATACCATACCTGTGGGCGAGCATATCTATGAGCTATCCTCGGGTATGAACGGATATACTATGCTTGATCTTGGCAAAAACTATAACAACCGAGTTACAACGAAGGCCGAGCAATTTGTTCATGCCTGGTTTGCAAACCCTTATTTCGAGTATGAGATAATAAAAGCGGATGAGGTGGAATCGACAAACCTTCCCCAGTATTCGTTTTATATTTTCGATTTTTTAGCAGGATACTTACGAGGATATGAGGACGGCTCTTTAAAACGCGATGATTATATTGAAGCTGCCGAAAGGATTTTCGGCCTTAATTATCACGTGGGATTTTACAGCGTGTTCAATGAGTCTGAGAACGGTACCCTCACCTATGCGAACGGCCACGGCGGCGCGCACTATAATTACGATTTCGTTGAGTCAAGCAACACTTACGTTATCGTTCAGTTCTATGCAGACGAAAACTATACTATAAAGAGCCATCTCGTAAGATACGATTTTGAGGACGGGAAATACCTGAAGGTGGTTTCAACAACAATTTTGGAAGAAGCAAATTACAAGCCCTACAGGGTGCGTACATAACAGCAATGGAGATATTGCTTTGCTCTGTTGCCCTGATATCGATAATTGCTTTTTTCAGGTTGTTCATCCCCAGGGGAATGTGAAAAAATCAGCACATTAAAAAGCCTTATGCGTTCTGTCAAAGGAGGAGCCTTATGAAAAATATGATTGTGGTTTGTTTGATATTTTCATTGATGATCAACGTGTTATCCTGCACCGTGTCCCACAAGGAGCAAGGCGTCACCGATGACGTGACAACGCCGCCCGCTTCCGATGCGGTCGGAAAGAACGAGGATACGCAGGCAAATTCAGAAGAGGATATACCCGATTCAGAGATACCAAAAGAGGAGATCCCCGAAGAGGATGCCCCAAAAGAGCTTCCCGCCGTATACCGGACGGTTGTGGAGGAGTTTATAGAGCTTATCAGACTTAGGCTTTCTCTGACAGGCGGCGAAGATGACCCCGATTACACTATCCCCCTTCCGAACCCCGAGCTTGCTTATGAGTGGGGGTGTATGTTCGTGGAGCTTGTCCTCAACGTAGATTCTCCCACGGTTTCTTCCTTCGGCTACGTTTTGAAGGATATCAACGGTGACGGCACAGACGAGCTGTTCATAGTCCGCAATGATAACTTTATTTTTGCATTATATACCATGAGGGGTGACGAAGCAAATCTTGTGGGAGCATACTGGCCAAGACACAGCTGCTACATTTTGAATTCCGATGAGCTTTTGGTTAGAAGCAGCGGAGGCCTATCTGATAATGTATGCAACGTACAAACTGTTGACACAAATACAGGTGAGCTTATTACCAATAGAAGCTTTGGCAGCGAATCGCTTATGGACGATAACGGTGGCATAAAAATTAATTATTATGAGACCGTTTATGAAGAAAAGATATCGATGAGCAGAGAGCGAATCAGCCATTTGATGGCAGTTTACAGTGATATGATCGTGAACGAGCTTGAAATTACCTATTTTGAGTAGGCCGAAGTGTAATTAGAAAACGGCTCCTGTTGAGGAGCCGTTTTTTATAGCTTTTTCTTATTGAATACGGGGAAGGCAGAGATGATCAGGATCGCTGCAAGGGATAAGGTGACCACTACCGCACCTGCATAATCCTCTGCGCTCCTTACGCCGTATATGAGTGAGCTTCCGTCTGTCAGGAAGGTGGGGACAAATTCCTTTGCTTTTGGGATAAATCCTATGACATAGGATAATATCACGGCACCACCTGTGCCCAGGAGCACCTCAGAGAAGGAGCCGGCAAGGGCAGAGCAGAGCACCGTAAGTGCCACGGTAAGGACACCGAAGAGCCACCAGGCAAAGACTGAGAATACAAGATATTTTGCTGCTCCGTTATCCCAGTAATAGGCGTTGTAGCCGTAGGTTATTCCGAAGCAGAGCCAATAGAGGCAGGTCCATTCACAAAGGAGAAGTGATGCCTTCGAAAGCACCACCGTTGACCGACTGAGGCCCTTGGTGAGAGAAAGGATAAGGGTGCCGGAGACATATTCCTTTGTGAATATGCCGCCCTCAATGAGGATGAAGGCTATAAGCGCCATGGGTATGTTTTTGAAGAACTGCACCCATGAGTCAAGTGCGCTTACCGATACCTGAGAAACGGTTATGCCGCTTTCTGCCATTGATTCGGACAGGGTGTCAAGGAGCCACGGTGTCAGCTTGGCAATGGCCGGGTTCATAACTCCGAAGATGGTGAAAAGTATAATGAGGATAAGTGCTCTGCCGCTTCTGACAGAGTCGTATATCTCCTTCTTTATAAAAGCGATGAAGGCTCTCATTTTTCGATCACCTCCATAAACACGTTTTCAAGTGTTGGCTCTGAAAGCTCTGCACGGATCACGGGAATACGCCTTTCGCCGACAAAGCGAAGCACGTCATATATGCTCGTTTCCCCTTCAACAAGGCTCGCCGTGCGGTCTCCCGTTCTTTTAAGGGCCTTGAAGCTCTCAAGCAACACGCTAAGAGCTTCGTTGGAGGCCGTTTCAACTGTGTATTCGTTTTTGCGGTATTTTCCTTTTATATCGGAAAGCTTGCCAGCGGCTTTTATCACACCGTCCTCAAGAAACGCAATATCGGTGCATATCCTTTCAACGTCGGAAAGGATATGTGTTGAGAACAGCACCGTAGTCTCGCCCTTGAGGGAGGAGAGAATATCAAGTATCTCACGTCTGCCGACGGGGTCAAGGGCGCTTGAGGGCTCATCGCAAATCAGAAGCCTCGGGCGGCCGAGAAGGGCCTGGGCGATGCCGAGTCGTTGCTTCATTCCACGTGAATAGCCTTTGATACGGTGCTTTTCGCCTGACAGACCTACCAGTGAGAGAAGCTCATCGCTTCTTTTTTTGATATCTCCGCTTTCCATTTTGCAAAGCTCTCCGCAAAAGCGGAGGTATTCTCTTGCCGTCATAAAGGAGTAAAACTCGGGCACGTCGGGCAGGTAGCCGATGTGGCGATTTGTCTTTGCCTTGCCGAATTCCACTCTTTCTCCGAGAATTGTTATCTCTCCCTTATCCCATTCAAGAAGGCCGAGAGCGGCCTTCATTGAGGTGGTCTTTCCTGCGCCGTTTTTGCCGATAAAGCCAAAAATGCTGCCCTCCGGCACTGTCATTGAAAGCCCCTTCAAAACCTTTTTTGAGCCGAAGCTTTTGTGAAGGTCGGATATTCGGAGGATATCCATCAGTTATCCTCCTTGCCGAACACGAAATAAAGGATTGGGCCTACGTAGTTCATGAGGACAATGGTGATGATGAGCCAGGTAGCTCTGTTCCATCTTTTGTACGCTTCGTGGGTCAGGATGTGATGGAGAGTATATCCGAGGAGGATAAACTGTCCGATCACCAAAGGGATAATAAAGGGCAGAAATTCGATAATTTTATCCATTAGTGTTGTTCTCCTTTTCTTCATATACCTCAACACAAAGCCCCCTGCTTTTGCATTCGGGGCAGGTCAGACGACGCATCTTCGGTGTGTGGTAAGCCCAGAATGCTTCCTTGAATCGGGGGCGGAATACGTTGTGGCACTGGGGACAAATGTAGGCAACGTGGCTGAAATAGTATACTGATATCCAGATCGCGTAGGGGATATCAAGGCACACCCAGAGCGCAAACAGCCACCAAAGCCCCTGTGTTATCCACAGGATAATGGCTACCCATTGCAGTATGCTGATGGGTATTGCCGCCAGTATCATGAATATACGCATTTTTGTCAGCTTGCTTTTTTGTTTCATGATCTCTGCTATATCACCGATAGCTCCAACGGAGAAATTTGGAATATCCTTAAGCTGGCGTTTTATGGTTTCCACCAGCCGAAGCTTTTTCTGCGTTTCGGAAAGCTCCTCCCGAAGCTCCTGCTCCTGCTGATCGAGGAGAATGGAAATGACCTTTTCGGGATGCTCCTCGCAAAACAGCTTGCCGATGCCGCCCAGAGGGATGCCTGTCTCACGGAGAAAGCAGATGACCCGCAACTTCTCAAGGTCGTCCTCCGAGTATAGGCGACGTCCCCCATCGGATAATTCGCTGGGAATAAGGATGCCTCGCGAATCATAGTATTGCACCGTTCTCACTGAAACGCCGCAGAGCTTAGCTATTTCTCCCGTTGTATATTTTGACATAGCTTCACTTCCTATAAGGATATATTACTTTATTACGCAGCGTAACAAGCAATACCCCGCGCGGTAGAGTTTGAAAAAACTGCTGCTTTTCACTGCTCTCATTCTACATTCAGCCTTATGTCGCCGGTATCCGTCTCAATTTCGCAAATTCCTCCGCCAGTGCTTTTGGGAACGCTTATCTTTCCCGTGTCGGTCTTTACATAGAATATCTTTTCTGTGAGAAGGGTGCCTGTCACGTCGCCGGTATCGGTTTCAACGCGTATCTCTCCTGCGTCGCAGGCTTCAAAGCGAACGTCTCCCGTGCTTCTTTCAATATCCATTTTCCCTTCCACCGTCACCCTTTTAAGAGTGATATTTCCCGTATCTCCCTCGGAGAAGAGAGCGGAGGCTGTAACATTGGTAATCACAGTCCTTCCTGTGGAGACCTCTGTGTGAAGCTTATTTTCACATACAACATCGGATACTGTGATGTGCCCTGTGGAGGCTTTGATTTCAACAGTCTCAGCCCTTGTGCTTTCAAGGGAAATGCTTCCCGTTGAGCATTTGATGTCAACGCTTTTTGCACTGTCTGCGCCAAAGCTCACGCTGCCTGTTGAGCTTTTAACTGTTACGTTGCAAAAGGAAAGGCCATCAGGCACGTCGGTCTTTCCCGTATGTCCTTCAATATAAAGGTCACCGTATTCACCACTCGGCAGAGTGACGGTTATTTTGGGAGATGAAAAATTGATTCCGATATACTGATACCATTTTTTTGTGTTGTTGAGCTTTATGGAAAGCACACCGTTCTTTGCGATAACGGAGTGCTTTTCGTTTTTACCCTCGTAGCACTCAACAGAGAATGTGTTATCGGAGGTGACGAAAATAACGTCTGCTGTATCTGTGTCAATGGAAATGGACGTGATATCTTCCGTTATTTCGTATCGGTTCGTTTCATATTTGTTTGTGGAAAGCTTTGAAAAGTCAAAGTTAAGCATAGCTAATACCCCTGTAAATATGATTGCGCCAAAAAGTGTGAGGCTTCCTGCAACGATAAGCCATATTTTAGTCGATTTTTTCATTATTTGACCTCCTTTTTGAAAAAGAGTCTTTTGATAGAGAAAAATATTATTTTAGTCAGCCTTGCAGCTCCGGCTGTGGCGGCGGCGCACCCCAAAAAAGCGAATATGGAAAGACCTGCGCACACCATGGCGGCGGCAATGACCGCGATGCCGGGCAGAGGCTCTATCACAGCAAGGGCTGTGCCGACAAAGACACCCCCAAAGCCCGCTCCGATAAGAGCACCGAAAACTGCCCAAAGGGCGGCGATGACCGACCACAGAACGGCATATACGGAAATGATAACTGAAACGAGGGCAACAAGAAGTGAAAGCCATACGGGAGAGCCAAGTATGAGAAGGACTATCGCCCATACGGGCAGAGAGTCTCTGCTTCTTTTTGTCTTTTTGCTCGTGCTTTCGTCGTCTGCGGGATTTTCTTCCTTTTCCTCTGTTTTCTTGTCCTTATTCCCGGCTGTGGATTCGGAAAGGATCTGTGCGGCGATCTCGTCAACACTTCCGATGCAGGCCACAGACTCCTCCTCGGAAAGTCCCTCCTCCATTCTGTCCTCTATCATCTCGCTGTAAAAGCCGAGTCGTTCCTCAACCTCAGTTCGGGGAAGAGAAGACAGCCTTTCGTTAAGAGCCAAAAGGAATTTAAGCTTGGTCATTTTCAGTATCCTCCTTTGCAACAAAGCTGTATATGGACATAACCTCTTTCCATTCTTTCTTGAAGTCCTCTATTCTTTCAATGCCCTCTTTTGTGATGCGGTAGTATTTTCTCAGCCTGCCCCCGTGCTCCGCACACCGCACAGTTAGCATCCCCGCGCCCTCAAGACGCTTTAAGATAGTGTACAGTGTGGATTCGGAAAGCTCCACGTAGGGCTTTACGTCCTTGATTATTTTGTATCCGTAGGATTCGTTATCCTTGATGGCGCGAAGCACGCAAACATCAAGAATACCTCTTTTCAGTTGTATATCCATAGAATACCTCCTCTCGTGTAATACATCATAACACGAAGTATAGTGCCTGTCAAGAGAAAAGCGATTTTTTAGCGCACCCATTGTTTTCTGATGTTAAATCTAAGTTTGAATGTACCGCCTGCGGCTGAATGATTTTTGTATGTGGTGAGGATATTGCTTCCCGGTGAGGTGTTCCCTAAGTCTTTATTTTTTTCACAAATAAAAACCGATCCCGCCTATACGGGATCGGGCAGCTTGTCGATAAAGTTATCGACAAGCTGGCTCAGGCTGTCGTAAAGGATGCAGATTTCGTCATTTCAAGGCCGTCGGCGTACAAGGGTACGACAGGGCTTGAAAGGGCGAAAAGCTTGAAATCCCCTGATAAT
>JAFXFQ010000261.1 GCA_017520365.1 Clostridia bacterium | reverse complement strand
TTGGCTGTCTTTGTTTTGATATATTTGCGCTCTGCGCCTTTTTCGACAGTCTGAGCGATCCCGCATAGGCGGGATCGGGGGAATACTAATTCCAATAATCTGTGTGATGGGGAAGGTCTATATCCTTTGCTTTAAAGGTGACCGATCCCTTTCTTTTCACTTTCTCCTCATAATCCCTGAGAGCGCGAAGGGCATATTTTCCGAGGAAGATTATGATGGGCATATTGATAATGGTCATACCGCCCATCATAACGTCTGCAACACCCCAGAGAAGGTCTGCGCTGAGGCCGGCACCCAGTAGGATAACAAGGGATGCGATAACGTAATATGTGTTCTTTACGGTTTTTGAGGGTTCTCTTCCGAGAAGGTAGTTGATGGATTTATCAACGTAGAAGAGGTTGCCGAGAAGAGTGGTGAAGGCAAAGAGGATCATTGCCACCGTTACAAATACGGAACCTTGCGGCCCTAGAGTTTTGCTGAGACATTCCTGCACGTAGGATGCTGCAAGGTTGCTGTCTGAGGGAGGAGTGACGCCTGAGGTCATACACATAAATGCGGTTGCGGTGCAAACGAGAATGGTATCGATAAATACAGAAAGCACTTGAACAAGGCCCTGCTTTGCAGGGTGAGAAACGTCAGCAGAGGCTGAAGCATTGGGGGCGCTTCCGACTCCCGCCTCGTTTGAGAAGAGACCGCGTTTGATGCCGTACATAACGCAGGAGCCTCCGAAGCCTCCGAAGATGGCCTTGAAATCAAAGGCACCCTTGAAGATGGCTGAAAACACACCGGGCAGAGCCCTTGCGTTTATAACGGTTATCACTATTGCAACGACTATGTATATCGCGCCCATAACGGGAACGAGAAGGCTTGTTACTGAAAGAAGTCTCTTTCCGCCGCCCATGAGGCAGTAGCATACTATCAGGGCGATGACGGCACCGATGATCCAAGGGGTGTATGTCTCGTTATAAAAGCCGTAGGATGAAAAGGTTGACTGAAGGTTGAAGGAGGCCAGCATATTGAAGCCTACACCGTAGGTGAGTATGAGGAGCACGGAAAATACCATGGCAAGCCACCTTTTCTTTGTTGCCGCCTCAATGTAGTAAGCGGGTCCACCATAGCAACCGTCGCTGCCCTTTTTCTTGTAGATCTGGGCGAGAGTGCTTTCCACGAAGGCAGATGCCGCACCGATAACCGCGATGACCCACATCCAGAAAACGCTTCCGAAGCCTCCGACACAAAGGGCAGTTGCAACTCCGATGATGTTGCCGGTTCCGACTCTGGAGGCAGTGGAAACCATCAGGGCCTGGAAGGAGGAAACTCCGTTCTTGTCGTTTTTTTCGGTGACAGCCTTGAACTGCTGTCCGAGAAGGCGAAACTGCGCAAAGCGGGTGCGCACGGTGAAGTAAAGACCTCCCAGCACGAGAAGGATGATGAGCACATAGCTGTAAAGTGCATCATTGACAGTACCTATAAGATTTTCAAAAAAACTAAGCATTTAAAACACCGTTCCTTAATATTAACAAATTAAGTATACCATAAAACAGCATTATTGAAAAGTCATAAATGAAAAATGTTCTATTCTCATAAAATTTGAGACAAGATAAAAGTAAGCGCTGTTTATCACTACATTGACTCAAATGTTCTTAAAGGTAACATCCTTCGTCGGCTGCGGGGCTTGCCGCTTTGCTTTGACTTCTTTTTTCAGAATCAGCAATACAAACACAAGGGTGATGGGGAAAAAGGAGATAACTGCTTCTCTCTGCTCCTTTTGTGCGCTTCATATTCGCATATAAAAACGGCTTGGAGGGTTTTCTTCCAAGCCGTTATAAAACCGGGTATTCACAGTATCAACAGGCCTTCCGCTTTTTCGGAAAGCTCCCCACTTTGAATATGGACCTTGACCTCGTTTGTTACGGCGTTAGTTTTAACGTGCAAAACAAGGCTTGTAATGCCTGCCTTTTTGCGGAGGGGCGTTGTTACGTTTTCTGCCGCAATAAGATTTTTAGCCATAAAAACGGTGACGATTTTTGTAAATCCGCCGTAGTAAGCCGTGATTTTACCGTTGCTGACACAAAGACCGTTATTTTGGTATGCAAGAGCGGCGCTAAATGCCTTGATGCCAAATATGATGACGCCTGCCGCTATTATTCCGAGCACGCAAGTGCCGATGACGGTGGGGCTCACGTTAAATATCATCAAGGATATAATCGTCTGGAGCAATACCACGGCAACCACGATACCCAGTATCAGCGCAAACCACGATATATAAGGAAAATATGAGACTGAGCTTGTCTGCTTTTTATCGGGGATAAAATCAGGCAGTACCTTATAGAGGATTTCATCCACCTCACGGTATTTGCAAAAGGGAACAAGAATTCCCAGCTCACCGCTGTTATCGTTTCCGCTGTCATTCGTGTATCCGATGACCTCAAGCGTGATGGAGGCAAAGCCCAGCATTCTTTGAACCAGGCCCTGGGTTATCTTAACAGCCTTTATTCTGTCATAGCTGAACGTATTGGTGTGACGTTCCAAAAGGCCGAAGGATATCTGAATATCGTTGCCGCGCTTTGTGATGGTAAAATTGTAGTATCCGATGAAGGAATGGATCAGAGATCCGATAAATGAGATGGCGGAGAACAGCAGCATAGCTCCAAGTGTGACCAATATGGCGATCAGGTAATACTCTCCCCATGGGCTGAGTGTGTCAAGCTGCAGCAAAAGATTGCAGATTCCGATAGCGACAACTGCCAGTGCACCGACCAATGCTGTGGAAAATGCCGTTGTAGCAATATTGATGAGAGAGTAAAGCATTTTTCTTTTAGAGGTAAAACGGTACAGGCTGTCCTTGTCGGAGAGAAGCACCTCGTCCTTAATATCGGTGGCAGCTCTTTCCTTGCCCTCCTTCAATGCGTTCAGCTTATCCAGCAAAGCATCAACTGTCTTTGACTTTTCAATAATTATTATCTCAGCCTGATGAGAGGTGTTGGTGGAGCCGCTGTCGACAGTCAGAACGGCGATGCCGAATATCCTGTGAAAGATGCTCTGCTTTTTATTGATGGCGTGGACTTTACTGTATTCCAGCACAGATCTCTTTCTGAAAAGCACGCCTCTGTTGCACTTGATCTCATTTTCGCAGAGCTGATAGCCTGATGTCCTGTAATAGAGGATTCTGTAAACGATGAGACAAAGATAAATCCCGCAAAATGCACCTGCTAAAAAGGGGATAGCTACAGAGATATCCTTCAGTGTTGCTTCGTCGTCAAGAATTATATCCGAAAAAAACAGAAACACTAATACTATGCTTTTGAACAGATCCGACAACAGGTTGGAATAAATATATCCTTTGTCAAATCTTTTCATTTTTCATCTCCTCGATCCTTGCTTCAAGATTGATTTCAAGCTCATCTATCATACGGTCCGCCTCATCGGTGGTGAGGGTGGAAATATTAAAATTAGAGCCGGCCGTTGAGATGGTAACGCCGCTAAGCTTCAGCATCATCATAAGGGGTCCCTGCGTTCTGTGCAGATCCTGGATCTGACAGACGGGGATAACAACTCTTTGCCTGAAGATAACGCCCTGCATAACGATGATCCTCTTCGTGTCATAACCCCACCTGTACATCTTAAAGCGAAGCGCAGGCATAATAAGGATAAGTCCGAGAATCAAGAAAGCAGGTATTCCGATTGCAAGCAAAACGGCAACAGTCACCCCAAGGGGGGCATGCTCTGTCTTCAGAATGAATGCCACACTTGCAAGCGTACCGATGGGTATCAGCGAAAGGATAGCTGCACGAATGTACCAAAGCTTAAGTACTTTTTTATCAAGCCTTTTCAGTTCCATATGTGTTCCTCCAAAAATTTAAACGTGCTGTCTTCAATCAAGAACGACAGACTTTTTCTTTCCCTTTTTGTTTTTTGGGTATTCTCTGATGCGAATGACAAAGTCAAGATTGATCGCCTCGACCGCGCCTGCCTTTTCTATAAGGATCGCACCGTCGGTCACTTCCTTAACGATGCCCTCAAACTGATGACTGCTGTCAAAAGCATAGATCAGGCATTCTTTGTTTATAAATCTTTTTGCAAGCTCCTTCATTTCACTATTGCCTCCCGTTTTCCTTTTTTTGACGGCTTTTTTAACAGCTGCAAGCCTGCGGTTTTTCAGCATAATAAAAATGATGATCCATAATACGATTATCGGTATATACGTTGAT
>JAFXFQ010000260.1 GCA_017520365.1 Clostridia bacterium | reverse complement strand
TGGTATATTGTAGGGATCGGCGTCCTCGACGGTCCGCTGCAAACGCAACGAAACGTGATAAATGTTAGTTCGGTTCGTGTGCAGATAGGCGGACCGTCGGGGACGCCGGTCCCTACAATCACACCAATATAGCACCGCTAAACTCCGATTTATCTTTATTGAAAGATTAAAAGGCCAAGCATCGTAGATGCTTGGCCTTTATGTTTTCTCAAAACAGCAGAGAAAGATGGAAGATAATTGTTATTATCAGGTATATCAGACCCAGGCAGGCGATGAACACCAGCATGGGAAGAAACATCATTTTGACGGCGTTCCAATAGGTTTTCCAGATCTCGCGGGGGCTTGAGGTGGTGCCTCTTTTTGCCCAGCTCATTCTGTCGTGAACGCCTGACATATCGGCAATGGTCCTTCCGTCATCGATATATCTGATCTTTTCCTTTTTCTTCTTATCCTTTTTCTTCATAGTCTTACTTATTCAAAAGATGGCAAGCGGCGCAGTGGCCGTTTCCGTAATCCTTATACTCGGGTGCTTCCTGACTGCATATCTCCATTGCGTGGGGGCAGCGGGTATGGAAGCGGCATCCCTTGGGGGGATTTGCGGGGGAGGGGATATCGCCCTTGAGGATGATACGGTTCATCTTCACGTCGGGGTCGGGATGGGGGATAGCGGAGAAGAGGGCCTGTGTGTAGGGGTGGAGGGGCATTGAGAAGATATCCTCCTTTGTGCCGAACTCTACCATGCTTCCCAGGTACATTACTCCGATCTTATCGGAGATGTACTTTACAACGGAAAGGTCGTGGGAGATGAACACGTAGGTGAGGCCCATTTCGTTCTGGAGCTTTTTGAGAAGGTTGATGATCTGCGCCTGAATGGACACGTCAAGTGCGGATACAGGCTCGTCGCAGATAACAAGCTTTGGGTTTACGGAAAGAGCGCGGGCGATACAGATACGCTGACGCTGACCGCCTGAGAACTCGTGGGGGTAGCGCTCATAGTAGTAATCGCGCAGACCGCACTTATCCATAAGATCAAGAACATAGTCCTTGATCTCGGACTTAGGCACGATGTTATGCACCTCTACAGGCTCGGAGAGGATGCCGCCTACGGTGCTTCTGGGAGGCAGAGAGGAGTAGGGGTCCTGGAAGATGATCTGCATCTTTTTACGGATCTCTCTCATTTCCTTAGACTTGAGGTCGGTGATGTCACGGCCCTCGAAGATGATACGTCCGCCTGTGGGCTCGTGGAGCTTAAGGATCGCACGTCCAAGGGTGGTCTTGCCGCAGCCGGACTCGCCTACGATACCAAGTGTCTCGCCTGCCTTCAGCTTGAAGGATACGCCGTCAACGGCCACAAGCTCCTTTGTTACCTTACCTGTTATAGTCTTCTTGAGGGGGAAGGTCTTGCGGAGGTTCTGCACCTCAAGGATCACTTCGGGATCAAATTCAGTGGTTACTTTTTCTTCAGCCATTATTTCTGATCCTCCTCGTAAAGATGGCAAGCTACGTAGTGTGTGGGGCTGACCTTTACCATGCCGGGGTAGTCACCAGAGCACTTCTTCAGGCACATATCGCATCTTTCCTTAAAGTAGCAATGGTCGGGCATATTCACCGGGTTTGGAACGTTACCGGGAATATTGAAGAGCATATCGCTGTCTGATTTAAGGGTGGGCTTGGACTTCTGAAGGCCGATGGTGTAAGGGTGCATGGGGTTATGGAATATTTCCTTTGCAGTACCCTGCTCGATGACCTTGCCTGCGTACATTACGATAACGTAGTCCGCCATTTCGGCGATGATACCAAGGTCGTGGGTGATGAGCATGATAGAGCCGTCGATCTTGTCCTTCAGATCGCGGAGCAGATCAAGGATCTGCGCCTGAATAGTTACGTCAAGAGCGGTGGTGGACTCGTCTGCAATAATAAGTCTGGGGTCTGCGGCGAGAGCCATTGCTATCATAACTCTCTGGCGCATTCCGCCTGAAAGCTCGTGGGGGAAGGCGGCGTAAACTCGGTCGGGAGCTGCGATACCTACAAGGTTCAGCATCTCCATGGACTTTTCCTTAGCCTCCTCCTTTGTGGCACCCTTCTTGTTGATGAAGGTCACCTCATCAAGCTGCTGGCCGATGGTGAAGACGGGGTTAAGGGATGTCATAGGCTCCTGGAAGATCATTGCGATCTGATTTCCGCGGATCTTATGGATATCGCGCATAGGCATCTTTGCAATATCGTACACCTTTTCAACGACCCGGTCGTCATCTGCCTTTTCCGTTGCGTTGAAGCGGATCTCGCCTGAGTAGATCTGGCCTGTGGGGCCCTGGATCAGTCTCATAACGGACATACTTGTTACGGACTTGCCGCAACCGGACTCGCCTACGATGCCGACGGTGGCATTCTTGGGGATGTTGAGGGAAACGCCGTTAACTGCCTTAACAACGCCCTGCTCTGTAAAGAAGTAGGTATTGAGATTTTCGATCTCAAGGATATTTGACTTGTCCTTCATTTCGGTGAGATACTCGCTCTCGTCGCACTTGCGGTGCTTATATGCCTCAAGGCGCTTCATCACCTTGGCATTTTCCTTGGCGATGGCGCGTATCTCCTTGCCGGAAAGGTAATTGGGATTCTTTGCCATTTATTTCGCACCTCCCTTTGCCTTTGCAACGGTTCCCGAAGGGAATGATGTGCCGCTTTTGCACATCAAGGAGCAAAGGGGGTTTGAAACGGATGAACTTTCAATATATGCTGTGTTCATTTTCAAACTTACCTCCTTGCCTTGGGGTCAAGAGCATCTCTCAGACCGTCGCCGATAAAGTTGAAGCCGAGAACGGCGATGACGATGCAAACGCCGGCGGGGATCCACACGTTCAGGTAGTTCTGAAGGATGTCCGTATCTGTGGAAATGATATTGATCATAGTTCCCCACGCTGCGAAGGGCGGCTTTACACCCAGATTCAGGTAGGAATGGGTAGCCTCATAGAGGATCATGCTACCGAGGGAAAGGCTCATTGAAACGATGAGCTGGGGCATTACGTTGGGAACGAGATGCTTGAAGATCTTTCTCTGTGTAGAGTATCCCATAGCCTCTGCGGCAACCATATATTCCTGCTCACGGAGGGAGAGGATCTGACCGCGCACGAGGCGGGCGGTGCCGGGCCAGGAGATGAAGGTGAGATAGATCATAAGGAGGTAGATACGGTATTTTGCATCTATATCCGAAGCATCCAGGATGGTACTTATGATAAGCAGGATCGGAATACCGGGCAGGCAGATGAGAACGTCGCATATACGCATGATAACGTTGTCAACAACGCCGCCGAAGTAGCCTGCTATACCGCCGAGAATAACTCCGAGAATGGAGATGAGGAACACGGCGATAAAGCTTACGGTGAGGGAGATACGGCCGCCGTACATAAGACGGACGAAGATATCGTAGCCCTGCTTATCTGTGCCCAGGGGGTGGCTTGCGGAGGGGGGAGCGAGGAAGTTGTCCTCCACCTCAGTTTCAACAGTCTGTCTGAGGGTGTACTCCACACCGTCTACCGTGTATGTAGTCTCGGAATTTGTGTACTTGGTCTTACCGCTCTTGTCAAGCTCCGTTTCGCCCCACTGGGGATAGAAGAGGGGACCCACGAAGGAGAAGAGGAAGAGGCCGATTACCATTACGAGGCCCACGATACTGAGCTTTGAGCGGAAAAATCTGCGCACCACCATTCTGGTAGGGGACATAAGGCGCACGTTTTTATCAAGGGGAACGTCTGTCTCTTCAACTTCGGCTACCGCCTCGTTTTTGTTCTTAAGTTCTTCCATTTTGCGCCTCCTTTACTCAAGCTTAACTCTGGGGTCTACGATTCCGTACATAAGGTCGGCGAGAAGAACGCCGAGAACGCTGAGGAGCGCAAGGAACATATTGTAGCCCATGATGAAGGGGATATCTCCGCGGTTCATAGCGTCGAGAGCGACGTTACCGATACCGGGGAGGTTGAACACCTGCTCTGTGATGATAGCACCGGAGAACAGGGAGGGGAGAAGACCTGCAAGGCTGGTTACAAGGGGGATAAGGGTGTTTCTGAAGGCGTGCTTATTGATGACCACCTTTTCGGAAAGGCCCTTGGCTCTTGCGGTTCTGATATAGTCGGAGTTCATTACCTCAAGCATATTTGTTCTTGTCATTCTCATTCTTGCACCGATAGAAAGAATAACTACGGTGAGGATGGGGATGAACAGGTGCATGAAGTAGTCGCCGAGAAGCTGGATGCCCGTATATGATGCGGTTGCATCAATAAGTCCCGAGGGCGGGAAGAGGCCAAGCTTCATTGAGAGAAGATCCTTCAAAACGTTTCCGAAGAAGAAGGAGGGGAGGGAGATACCGATCATAACGAGAACGGTAACAACGTAGTCGCGGATGCTGTACTGGTGAGTTGCCGCCGTGATACCGAGGGGGATGGCGATCATAAACTCAAAGATGGTTGCTATAAGGGCTACTGCAAAGGATGTGCCCATATGGCTGACGATGATGCTTGCAACGGGCTGCTGGTGTACAAAGCTTGTACCCAGGTCAAAACGTGCAAGGGCGCCGAGCCAGGTGAAGTATCCCTTGAGGATTCCGAGAAAGCTGTCGTCGCCCAGTCCGTACATGGCATACATATTCTTTACTGTTTCCTCACTTACTGTAGCTCCTCCCTGATTGATGGCGTTGATCTTATCCTGGATAAAATCAACGGGCATCAATCGGATGAGGAAGTAAATGATCATAGAAACGCCGAGAAGTATGAGTACAGACACGAGCAGTCTTTTTAAAATATACTTCAGCATAAATTGATCAGACCGCCTTTATTATTTTGCAAATTCGATCTCCCAGATACGGTCCAGGGGAGAGGAGTAGGGGTTCATCTCTGTGGGGAGAGAATCCTTGTTGATTACCTTTGAGTTGTATGCATAGAGAACGTCTCTCTGGTAAACGGGAAGCTCTACTGCAAGATCAAGGATCTGAGACATAGCGTCCTTATAGAGAGCGCTTCTCTCAGTCTGGTCGTTTGTCTCACGGGCGAGGTCGATAAGCTCGGAAAGCTCGTCGAGGATGTTGAGCTCCTCGTCTGTACCGCTTGTCTTGAGGTAGTTGTAGCCCCATGCAAGAGTACTTGTTGCGGTGGAATCCTTGTGATATACCTGATAAAGGTCGGGGTCAAGTGCGCTGGACCAAGCTGCTGCCCATACTGTGAGGGCACCGGTGTTGATCTTTGTAAGAGCCTGAGTATCGCAAACTACCTCAGTCTCCCAGCCCATGCTGTTGAGAAGCTCGGATGCATCGCGGAATACCTTGTATGTGGGATGCTCCTCAAGCTGTGCGCCTGCGATGGTAAACTTCATCTTGAGTCTGGAGTCGCCTGCGGAAACGCCTGCCATGCTCATGTACTTTTCAATGTTGGTCTTTGCAATATCCTGGCTCCATACGGTGGGAGGATAGTCGTGGCCGTTATCTGTAGCATCGTTGCCTGTGGGGTATGCCCAGCTTACCTTGGACATGGGCCAGAAGATGGACTCAGCAGTACCTGTACGGTAGTAGTCGAGAGCGAGGGATGTGTTCATTGCGCACATAATAGCCTTACGGATGTTGATATCGTTGACCTTTGCGGCATTGATACCGATATAACCGTAACCGAGCTGGTCTGTGGAGAGCATCTCGATGCCCTTGGAGTTAAGCTTCTGGAGCTTGTCGTAGTTATCGTTTGTAAGTGCGGGGGAGATGTAGTGAACGCTGCCGTTCTCAAGAGCTGCGATCGCGTTCTGGGAGGATACGATCTGGTAACGGATCTTTGCGATCTTTGCGTTTTCAATGCCTTCGCCAACTGTTGTGAAGTTTTCGTTAGACTTGAAGTATACAACGTTGTCCTTGTAGAAGTCTGCTTCCTTGGGGCTGTCGCTGTCCTTTGCGTCTGTTACCTTATAGGAGCCTGCGCCCATGGGAAGCTTGATGTTTCTCTGAGCCTGAACAACGTCCTTCATGAAGTCAAAGCTTGCGAATTCAACGCCGAACTTGTTGTTCTTGATATCAACGCCGACCTTGGAACCCTGGCCGTAGTAGTGCTGGGGAGCGATGGTGATAGCGAAGTTCCAGATAGCCTTGGGGTCGATGCCGTCGATGGTGATGGAGAGAACGTCGTACTCGCCCTCGTTCTTTACGGAGCCGTCCTTGTTGTGGTCCTTTGCGATGGTGTACTCTGTGCCGTTGACCTTGATCTTCTGGCCTGCCTTTTCTGTGTGGCCGAGAGAAACGATACCTGCGATGTTGGGAACTGCGAGAGCGCCGTCATCGGCAACGTTTTCGTGGAGGATAACTTCCTTTGCCTTTGCAGCAAACTCTGTTCTGAGAGTGTTTGCGGTTGCCCAGTAGGAAAGAACGATATCGAGCTGAGTTGCGATCTTATCGTTGAAGATGTAGTCGACAGCAGCTTCCTTTGTCTTGATGTTGCTGGGGTAGTCAGGTGTGAGCTTTTCGATCTTTGTGCGGTCTACCTTACCGTCGCTGCCCTCGGCATACTTAACGGTCACGTAGCCCTCTGCGAACATGAAGCAGAAGATGTCGTCCTCAAATTCCTTGTGGGACTTGTAGGGCTCGTCTGTGTAGGAGTCCTTAACGCCCTCAAAGTCGGACTCAAGCTCTTTTTTGAAGAGCTCAAGAGCGTAGTTGTAGTCATCGAGAAGGTTCTGAGTTGTAACGCTTGCGGGGTCGTTGGAGATAGCGGACTTATAGCCTGCGCTGAGGGAGTGCTTCTTGATGGCCTGAGTCATAGCCTCCTTGGAGACCTCGTTTGTGCCGGAGGCATCTCTCTTAGCGATGTAGAGGTTGATGAGCTCGTTGATTCTTGCAGCTGCTCTTGCCTCTGCCTGAGTTGTGATCTGGTCGTTGGAGTCTGTGCCGGAGCCGACTGTCTGGGTTCTGTACTCGTTAAGACCGAGAATGTCTGTGGAGTAGAGAGTGTTTGAGCCTGTGTATACGGGGTCAAGGTATACGTAGTAGTTGAAGAGGATGTCCTCCATTGTGAGAGCCTCACCGTCGGAGAACTTGATGCCGTTCTTGATAACGAAGTTGTAGGTTGTTGTATCGTCATCGTTTTCTACGATCTCGTAGTCCTTAACGACAACAGCCTCGTTCTCGCCGTATGCAACCTCAACCTTACCGTTCTTGTAGGTGGAGCCAAGCATACCGATCTGAGTCATACCAACGATAGTACCGTCGGGAGCGGAGGTGTAGAAGAAGGGGTTGAAAAGTCCGTCAAGCTGCTCTGTCATGATAACGAACACGTCAGACTTCTTGCCGCCTGCGCAGCTTGAGAAGGTGGATGCAATTCCTGCGAGCATTGCCACACACAGGAAAAGTGAAATGATCTTCTTTTTCATTTTGTTTCTCCTTATATATATAATGAAATAAACTGACGAAAATTAAGCTTCCTTAGAAAGCGTTACCGTGTTGCCGTCGATGGCAATGATAAGCTTTGTGCCTATGAAGTCCTCTGTGTAATCAAAGGTGAGCTCTTCGTAGGTGATGCCGAGCGCATCGGGATCGCCTATACCGCAAACGAGGCCGAATGCGTATTCCTCGGGCTGGCCTGTGAGACCGAAGCCGGAGCTGAGCACAAAGGAGCTGTTCTTCACGGCAAGGTTTTCGAGAGTTGCCTTATCGGAGATGCTTCCTGCAAGGATAGCGCAGGAGGTGCCGCCCTTGATACCTTTGCTGACAATAATATTTGCGTTTTCAAAGGTGATATTCTCGATTCTTGCGCCCTCGGAGATGCCTCCGAAGAGAGCAACAGCGGAGCCGCTGGCGTTGCGGGTTATATTCTTCATCGTGAAGGAGTTACCCTCGGTGCAGGTGATGGAGCCGGTAAATTCCTTGGCAGAAAGATTTTCGGGCCAGAAACTGTCTTCAAAGTCAAGGTCTGCCATAATGATATAGTTGCCGTCGGCATTGATATCAGACTTTGCGCAAACTGCAAACTGCTTTGCAGTTTCGATGCGGAACCAGTTGCCCTTATCCCACTGGATATAGAGCTTGCAGGTGGTAGACTTTGCTGTGGCTGTTTCAAAATCAATGAGGTCGGGGAAGGTAACGGTGCTTCCTTCCTCAACGGGGACATTCTTGTCTGCATCAAGATAGCAGGAATTGAAGGTGTATCCCTCGCGCTTCTCAAAGCCGTTCATTCTGACTGTTCCCGTGGTCTTATCCCACTGGGGAGCGGTGAAGGAGTCTGTGAGGGGGTTAAAGGTAAGTGTTTCGAGGCACTTTCCCGTTTCGATGTCACACACCTCAAGCTCAAAGAGAGGGAGCCATGCGGCATAGAGGGTGATGACGGGCTTGTTGGCGGTGTACTCCTTTGAGGGGTCTACCGTAACTCGGTCTTTTTCAAAATCCCAGTAGCCTGAGTATTTGAATTCGTTTTCGGCCTTTTCGGCTGCCTCGCGGGTCTCATACCAGCCAACGAGGAAATGATTGTTCTTTCTCGCTGAGAAGGGGTTGGTTCTTGTTTCGTTTTCGGGAGCAATGAGCGCGATCTCTGCCATACCGTCGCTGTTCTTGGGGAGACTATCCATGCTGTAGGAGTCTACGATAATGGTGGTTCCTGTTTCGAAGTGGCCACCGTTAGCATCATATCTGACGCTAACGGTATATCCTTCGGTATCATTTACGTCGTAGGGGATGTCCCAGACGTCACAGCCGGTGGCAAAAGCGAGAAAAGTGAGACACAGCAGGGCAATGACCGCTGCTTTAATTTTCAGCTTCATCTTTTCCTCCGTCTTTCTTCTTGTTGTTCTTCTTTTCGGCCTTGTCCGCCTTCTTGGCGTCCTTTTCGGCCTTGTTTGCGGCATTCAGCTCTTTTTTTGCCTTTTTGTCGGCTTTCTTTGCCGCTTTTTCAGCTTTTTTCTGCAGGCGAGCCTCAGCCTTTTTAGCCTTGGCCGCTTCTTTGGCGTTTGCCTTTATTTCACCGCGTACAGCCATTTCAGCCTTAACGGAGGCATTGATCACTTCCTTATATCTATTATAGAAGCAAATTGCCGCCACAAGTGCGCCTGCAACCAGGATCGCAGCCACGATAGCGATGATGGTGATTATCTGCTTTGCGGTGAGCTTGTTATCGGCCTTGGCCTCAGTCTTGGGGGCGAGAGCGGCGATGCGCTGCTCTGCGGTGATAAGGTCGTTGTAGTTTGTAACGAGAGCCTTCTGCTGGATAGTAGCGATGGCATCGTAAGCCTTGCGGGCCGCCTCAACGATGTGTCTGTCCTCCCATGTGAGGGATTTGGGGATAGCGTTGATGGCGTCGATGGCAGCAACGGCGGATTCATCGGGAGCCGCGGGGCCGTCAAGGGCAAGGTCGAAGTACTGCTGACATACGAAGGAATCGTAGGAAACGCCGTTTACGGGGTGTACCATAAGGAGCTTTTCCTCAAGGTGGCCCACGTAGTCAACGAAGTTTGCACCGTAGAATGCATTGGAGTACATTCCTGTGGCTGTCCACATATAGTAGGGGATGATCTCCAGGGGAACGATCTCGACCTCGGTGACTCCGTCGAAATCAAGGTAGGTGTCGTAGTCGCCGCCGCCGGGGATGTTCTCCAGAGTGTTGTAGTAAGCGGGATCGTATTCCTCCTCAAGGATGGGCGCTGTGTAGCTGTTGAACACAACGATCTCCAGGTTTTGACAGTCGTAGAAGGCCTTGTGTCCGATGGAGACTGTGGTGTAGGGGAATTTGACCATCTTAACGTCGCTGCCTGCGAAGGCATATGCGGAGATACGGTCTGTGCCGTCTGCTACCGTAACGTCCTCTGTCTCATTACCTGCGAAGGTGATGAGCTCGGTGCAGTCGCCGTTTTTGTAGTAGAGAGAGCCGTCAACAACGAATACGTTTCTTGAAAGCTCGAAGTCGTAGAGGGTGACCTCCTTTTCCTTACCGTTTTCTCTTACGGTATCGGTAGTGGAGAAGGGAGCTACCTTACACATTGCGAAGGGGTTGTCGCCAAGCTTGTTAAGATTCTTGCCGAGCTTTACGGTGAACTCGGAAAGCTCTGTCTTGAGGAATGCGTTTTTGCCGATCTCAGTGGCGCCGGAAAGGTCAGCTCCTGCAAGTGCTGTGTATGCGAATGCACAATCGCCTACAGACTGTACGAATTCCATACCCTCGACTGTTGCGAGAGCCTCATTGTAAACGAAGGCACCCTCGCAGATCTCGGCCTTCTTGCCGTCACCGAACTTGATGTCTGCAAGGAGAGTGTTGTTTGCAAAGGCATACTTGTCGATCTTCTTTGCGCCTGAGAGGTCAATGCTTTCAAGGCCGCTTTCCATAAATGCGTATTCGCCGATGGTTGCGATGCCCTGAAGGTTGATGTTTTTGATGTTATCGCACTGTGCGAAAGCGTGGGAGGGGATCTCTGTGATCTTTTCGCCCAAAGTAACGTCGGTGAGCTCCTTAAGAGTTGCGAATGAATACTCGCCGATGCTTTCAGCGCTTGAAAGGTCAATGCTTGTGACGAGAGCGCCGTGGAAGGAGTTTTTATATATACCGTCTGCGGTATATGCAGGCTCGGAGAGGCCCATATCGAAGCAGATGTAGTATACGTCACCGGAGAGGGCGTAGTTACCGATCTCCGTAACCTTGGAGAGGTCGATCTCCTTGAGGCTTGAGTTGTTGTAGAATGCCTTGTCGCCCAGCTTTGCGCCCTCACCGAGGGTGACGGACTCAAGGGATGAGGCATTGTGGAATGCACTTTCACCGATCACCGCGTTGTTACCGATGG
>JAFXFQ010000259.1 GCA_017520365.1 Clostridia bacterium | reverse complement strand
GCCTCCTTTTTCGGCTCCATAATACCGAAATATCCCTTTTCCAGCATAGAAAGAGAGGTAATGCTAAAAAAAGTCATCATTCCTTTTCCTTCAACACGGGGGTATGCCACGGTCTTGCCGCTTTGGAGGGCATCCTCGGCAAGGAGGGATAGATCGGCCTCACTTCCGGTTGGAAAATAGAGAAGCACCACTTTGGCACTTGTGTATTCGGGAAGTGAAAGACAGCTTTTACATATCAATTCGGAAAAAGCTCGCCTTTTATCTGCTTCGATGCCGTCCCGCTGTGCTCTGAGGGTGAGACGAAGCTCTTTTTTCAGGTTCATTTATGTTTTTATGCAAAAACGGATGCAAGCACCTTTTCTGCAGACTCTTTATCCTTGAGAGCAGCAATAAGCTCTGCGGCAAAGAGATCGGCACAGCCTGCAGCCTTGGCGGTGATGACATTGCCGTCGCGGACCACCTTGGAGGTGCTGACGGCGGCGCCAATAAGCTTTTCCTCAAATCCGGGATAGCATATAGCCTCCTTGCCTGCAAGAAGGCCCATTTCACCGAGAATGGAGGGCGCGGCACAGATCGCCGCAACAAAAGCATTGCGTTCAACAGCTTTTTTTATGAATGCGCAAACCGTTTCGCTTGCGGCAAGGTTGAGAGTGCCCGGCATACCTCCGGGGAGAACCACCATGTCAATGGAACTGCACTCTGCACACACATCCTTATCGGAAACGTCAGCCTTGACGGTGATACCGTGAGCGCCGGTAATATACTCACCGCCGATTCCCACGGTGGTAACGGAAATACCTGCTCGGCGCAGATAATCAACGGGTGTGAGTGCTTCTACCTCTTCAAAGCCCTCGGCTAAGAATAAATATACCATAATTATATTTCCTTATTTTTGAGAAATTAATAATATTCTGCGACCTACAGAATATCCGAGATTGCCTCTCTTATCTTGTTGTTGATAAGGTCGATGGGGAGAAGCGTACCGTTTGGGGCGCATTCGATAACAGCCCAGCCGTCTGCCTCTGCGGCAAAGCGAGCCGCTTCCCTGCAACGAAGAAGATACGCCTTATCCTTTTCGTGAATGTCCATCTTCTGACCGGTAGCTTGGCTTCTGTCCTTAACGTTTTCGGAGGAGATCTCCGGATTCATTGAGAGAAGAACTACCCTGTGGGGCTTTGGGAGTCCAAGCTTTGAAAACTCAAAGTCATAAAGCCACGCCATAAAGCCCTCCCATTCCGAGGTCTCAAGCTTTGAGAGCTGGTGGTAGGCGTTGGCGGTGGTGTATCGTGTGGCGAGAACAACGGTATCTTTGCTTTCGATATCCTTTTTCCAATCGGTAACGTAGCTGATATATCTGTCTGCCGCGTAAAGGGTGGAGGCAGCATAACCGTTTGTATCGGAGGGCGAGGAGCCAAGCTCTCCGCCGAGATACATCTCGACGAGAGAGGCGCTTTTTTCTCCGTAACAGGGGAATGAGAGCTCACGAACGGTCATGCCCTCGTTGCGAAGACGCTGAGCCAAAAGCTTTCCCTGAGTGGTCTTGCCTGAGCCGTCCAGCCCTTCGATTACTATAAACTTGCCCATGAGATCATTCTCCGTCCTCTTTTTTAAGTTTTATTTCCATAAAATCCTGCTTGGTGATGAGAAGCTGACGGGGCTTCTGTCCGTCGGGGGCGGAAACGTAGCCCAGCTCTTCCATTCTGTCAATGATCTTAGCCGCTCTGCCATAGCCGACGGAGAGTCTTCTCTGGAGGAGAGAGGTGGATATCTTTCCGCTTTCAAAGGCAACCTCAAGAGCTTGGTCGATAAGGGGATCTCCGCTGTCTGCGGCACCGTCCGCGGATACGGCACTGCCGCCTGAGCCCTTCTTGACTCCGCAAAGAGCCGCCTCAGCCTCGATCTGCTTCATTACCTCGTCTGAGTATTCGGCAGCACCCTCCAAATTGTTGGCCTTGATATATGCCACAACGCTGTCGACCTCGGATTCTGAAACGTACGCACCCTGCACACGAAGCGGCTTTGCTGCACCAACAGGGTTGTAGAGCATATCGCCTCGGCCTATAAGGCTTTCGGCACCGCTTCTGTCGATGATCGTTCTGGAGTCCACCTGGCTGGCAACGGTGCAAGCGATACGTGAGGGGATGTTAGCCTTGATAACACCTGTGATTACGTCGACGGAGGGGCGCTGAGTACCGATAACAAGGTGCATACCTGCAGCTCTTGCTTTTGCGGCAAGACGTGAGATGGAGGTTTCCACGTCATCCGGGGCTGTGGACATAAGATCTGCAAGCTCGTCGATAACGATGATGATGCGTGGCATATGCTCCTTTTCCGGGTCATTTGCTGTGATCTTGTTAAAGCCGTCAATGTCACGAACGCCCACAGACTCGATAAGTCCGAAGCGGCGCTCCATTTCGTTGACCGCCCAGGTAAGGCTTCCCGCCGCCTTTTTGGGATCGCTCACTACGGGGACGAGAAGGTGGGGAAGGCCGTTATAAACGCTGAATTCGACCTTTTTGGGGTCGATGAGAAGAAGCTTCAGGTCATCGGGGGTAGCTCTGTAAAGAAGAGACACGAGAATACAGTTAATGCAAACTGATTTACCCATACCTGTGGCACCTGCAATGAGAAGATGGGGCATCTTCTGAATATCCATAATAACAGATGAGCCGGCAACGTCCTTGCCAAGCGCAGATGCGATCTTACTCTTGTGCTCGGAGAACTCCTTGTCGGTAATGAGGGAGCGCAGATAAACAGTTTCTGCAGTCTTGTTGGGCACTTCGATACCTACAGCCGCCTTGCCGGGGATAGGGGCCTCTATACGAACACCGCTTGTGGCAAGGTTGAGTGCAATATCGTCCACCAGATTGGCGATGGACTTAACACGGGTGCCGGGCTCGGGAAGAAGCTCGTATCTTGTGATCGTGGGGCCACGGGAAACGCCGACTATTTTTGTCTTTACGTTGAAGCTTCCGAGAACGTTAACGAGCTTTGCCGCATTTTCGTGAAGCTCCTCACGAACGTTTTGCGCCTTTACGGTACTGCTTCCCTCGCCGAGAAGCTCAACGGGGGGATACTTGTATTCAGGCTTCGGGAGCTTTATGGGCAATTGCTCCGCTTTTTCGGCAACAGGCTTTCTTGAAACCTTGAGAGCATCGGAGTCATCTGAGGGAAGCCCGTCCGCAAAGCGATCGAGTATCGCGGCACCGAGGGTGTCGTCATCAAGCTCATCAAAGAGCAGCTCCTCATCGGGCTCTGCTTCCTCTGCCTCTCCGAGGTCGGAAATAATATCTCCGAAAAGGAGATGCTCTGCTTCAAGCTCCTCCTTTGTTTTGTTCATCTGTGCGTTGCGGATGGCGTCATTATATTTTTCGCGCTCGATGCGTGCCAGCTTTTCTTCGGGAGTCTCAACCTCTTCAGCCTCACCGAAATCATCCTCGGCATAATCATCGTCAAGCGGGATATCAGTGTCGAATTTAGCACCTCTTCTTGCTCTGCGTCCGTTGTAGCCGGGGTCAGAGAAGCTGTGGGGGAGATAAGGGTCTTCATCGAATCCCTCCTCCTCGTATTCCTCATCGCCGTACTCCTCGTACTCCTCTTCGTCATCATCTTTTTTGCCGAAGAGAGACCGCCTCTTTGGTGCAGGAGCCTCAGCTGCCTTTGCTGCGCGCTCCTTTTTCTTATCGGATATTTTTTTGGAGATTATCTGGTAGAACTTTTTCGGTGTGAGACCGAAGGTGAGAAGGATGGCAAGGAACAGAAATGCGATCACTATTATGAATGAGATAATGCTGCCAAAGCAGAAGAGGAACGTCTGGCCGAGAATGCCGCCGAGAAGTCCGCCGCCCTTAAGCTCGTTGCCGTCTGTCCACATTTTGACGATGTTGAAGCCGTTGTTTGTTGCACTGGCAAGCTCAAAGAAAACGGCAAAAAGAATGGAGGATACTACTGCGAAAATAGTTCTTGTTCCGATAATGTTTTCGCCCTTGTCAATAAGCTCGGAAACGCCTGCGAAAACAAGGAAAAATGGTATAAGTATGGCGGAAACGCTGAAAAATCCCGTCATAATATTGTAGATGACCTTGGTAAGCCATGCGGGGTTTTCCGCACCGCCTGTAAAAAAGCAGATGACGAGCAGAATCGCCGCTACTATAAGGAGAAAGGGAATGGATTGGAGCCAGATGTTGTGAAGCTCCTCGCTTCTCTTTTCGCGGGCAATGCGTTCGTTATCTATGCGCTCTCTTGCCTTTGAGCGCTCCTTGGGAGCATCATTTTGTGAGGGGATGCTCCTTTTTTTTGTTACCACAGCTCTTTGGGAGCTGTTGGTTTTGCTTTGGTTTGATTTTTTCTGTGACATAATGCAACTCCGATCTATAGATTCCGAAAAAGGTACGGCGCTTGGGATGACAGACCCCTTCGGTGATATACTAATAAATACCGACAAATATTCAATATAATAATAGCAGATTTTAGTCATGATTTCAAGGGGTGGCGAAAAAACTGCATCGAAAAAGGAAAAATATATTATGCTTGATAAGAGAGACATAAAAAAACTGATCCTCCTTTTTGCCGCAGGCGTTAGCGCGGGATTTCTGAATGGATTTCTTGGTGCCGGGGGTGGTATCATACTGATGTGGCTTTTTAACAGGCAATGCGGCGGCGAGGGGGCGGACAACGTGCGGGATAGCTTTGCCTCTGTGGTGGCGATCGTGTTGATGATAAGCACGGTTTCCGCCGTGTCGTATTCAAG
>JAFXFQ010000258.1 GCA_017520365.1 Clostridia bacterium | reverse complement strand
TCAATTTCTTTTTTGATTTTCTTGAAATATTTGCAGTATGCATCACCTGCATCATAGTTGTTTTTGCTCTTTTCTTCCGCCTTACACGAGTTAGCGGTGAATCTATGCAGGACACCCTTTATGAGGATGAATACCTCGTTGTCTCCGATTTCTTCTACGAGCCACGTCGCGGTGACATCGTAGTTATTCAGAACACGGCCCTTGAAAGCCAGCTCCTCAAGGAGCCTCTTGTTAAGAGAGTTATTGCGGTTGGCGGCGAATCCGTTGACATTGCGGAAAACGGTATGGTGACCATTACCCACAAGGACGGCTCGAAGGAGGTCCTCAGCCAGCCCTACATCAAAAAAGAACCCTATGCAAGCCGCGTGGACCACTGGGACGTACCCGAAGGATACGTTTTCGTTATGGGTGACAACAGAAATCATTCTACTGACAGCCGAAGCCATTTGGTGGGCGTTGTTGATGAGCGATGCATTTTCGGAAAGGCCCTTTTCAGGATCCTTCCCCTCCCCAGCTTCACCGTTTTTGAAAATCCATACAACGACTGAGAAAGGTTTACTATGGGCTCCAATCAGAATCAGATACAATGGTTTCCCGGACATATGGCGAAAACCCGCCGCATGATCTCCGAGAACATAAAAAACGTAGATATAGTAATTGAGCTTCTTGACGCAAGGATCCCCCAAAGCTCAAAAAACCCCGAGATCGCATCTCTTTGCGAATCTCGCCCCACTCTTACTCTTCTCAACAAGGCATCTCTCGCGGACCCTGCAGTAACTAAGCAGTGGGTTGCCGCATATAAAGAAAATGGGAGGTATGCTCTCCCCGTCGACTGCATTACAGGCGAAAACCTTAACAGGATCGGTGAGGCTGTCAAGTCAATACTTATTGAGAAGGTAAAAAAATTTGAAGAAAAGGGTATGACCGGCAGAAAGCTGAAGGCTATGATCGTTGGCATTCCCAACGTTGGCAAATCCTCCCTCGTCAACAAGCTTTCGGGACAAAAGAAGGCTAAGGTCGAAAACCGTCCCGGAGTTACAGTTGACAAGCAATGGGTCACCACAAATCAGGGATTTGACCTTCTTGATATGCCCGGAGTTCTCTGGCCCAAGTTTGAGGACAGAGTGACAGGTGAAAACCTTGCGGCAACAGGTGCTATCAAGGATCAGATCCTTGACACCGAGGAGATCGGAATGATCCTTGCAAAAAGGCTCTTCGAGCTTTATCCCAATGAATTCTGCACACGCTACAAGCTGAATGCAGATGATGTTTGCGATCTTGACTCCTATGATCTGCTCTGCGCTGTAGGCAAGAAGCGAGGCTTTCTTGTAAGCGGAGGCGAGATCAATACTGAGAGAACTGCTCTTATGCTTCTTGAAGAATTCAGAAGCTCAAAGATCGGCAGGCTTTCTCTTGAAAAGCCGGGTATGTGACATGCTGGATTATTCATTTGACGATCAGTTTAAAATCGACGGCGTGAAATACGTTTGTGGAACGGATGAGGCAGGCAGAGGACCTCTTGCGGGTCCTGTTGTTGCTGCCGCCTGCATTTTGCCTGATGGTGCCGTTATCGAAGGGCTTGACGATTCAAAAAAGCTCTCCGAGAAAAAGCGTGAAAAGCTTTTTTCAGAGATATGCGAAAAGGCTCTCTCATATTCGATCGCCCTTTCCACGCCTGAGGAAATAGACACCATAAACATTCTTGAAGCAAGTCTCCGGGCTATGCGCCGTTCAATAGAAGGCCTTTCCGTTGAGCCTGATATCGTTCTCGTTGACGGTAACATCAACAGGGGCTTTAAGCAAAAGGCTGTTGCCGTTGTTGGAGGAGATGCGCTCTCCCAGTCCATTGCGGCGGCATCCATTCTTGCAAAGGTCACCCGTGACCGCCTCTGCGAGGAGCTTGACGAAAAGTACCCTCTGTACAATTTCAAAAAGCACAAGGGCTATCCCACAAAGGCTCACAAGCTTGCGGTTTATGAATATGGCCCTTGTCCCGAGCACAGAAGATCTTTTCTCTCCTTTCTCGAAAGGGACCGTGAAAAATTAGAGGGATGGCTCGCTGAAAAGCGGGAAAAAGAAGAAAATGGACTCTAAGCTTTTCGGAAAAAAGGGTGAGGACAGCGCAACCTCATTTCTCTGCGGAAAAGGTTTTTCCATCATCGGCCGTAACGTTCGCTCCGGTCACCTTGAGACTGACATTATAGCCAAAAACGATACCCATATCGTTTTCTGCGAGGTGAAAACGAGAAGCGAGTATCCGGATGCGCGACACCACTTCGGCAGGCCAAGTGCAGCCGTTGATATAAACAAGCAAAAAAAGCTTATTTTTGCAGCTCAGGAGTATATGCGAAAAAACCGTGACACAACCGACGGTCTTTTCCCTCGCCTTGACGTTATTGAGGTATATATACAGCCTGACAGTGATAAATACAAGGTGCTGAAGATAGTACATATGGAAAACGCCATTCGGCGTTCTTGACTGATGAAGCTTTTTGACCTTCACTGTGACACCCCCTCCCTTCTTTACAAAAGGGGGGAAAGCATTGAAAGCAATGCTCTCCACGTTTCTCTCGAAAAAACCTCCTGCTTTGAAAAATATCTTCAATGCGCTGCCATTTGGAGTGACCCGGCTCTTTCTGACGGAGAATGCTTTGAATTTTTTAAAAATGCGGCCGGGTATTTCAAGGATCAGTGCAACGGCTATATAACCGATGCCAATACTCTCCAAAGCTCAGGGAGCGGCTTTATCCTCACCGTTGAGGACTCACGCCTCATATCCGACATCCCCGACGGAGTCACCCGTCTTTACGATTTCGGTGTAAGGGTACTGACGCTTGTCTGGAAAGGATTGAGCGCTGTCGGAGGTGCCTGGGACACAAGTGAGGAGCTTACAAAAAAGGGCAAGGATATTCTGGAGGAGTGCTTTAGTACAGGCATCATTCCCGACATATCCCACGCAAGCGACAAAGCAGCACTGTACACCCTTGAAAGAGGAAGAAAAACGAAAAAACCTGTTATTGCCACCCATTCAAATTCCCGTACTGTTTGCCATCACAGGCGAAATCTGCCGGACAACATTGCAAGATCGGTTGCCGAGGGAGGAGGAATTATCGGCATTTCCCTTTATCCCCCTCATCTTTTCGGAGAGCGCGCCGAAATTTGCCACGTCATCGATCACATCAGCCACTATCGAAGCCTTCTCGGCGATGGATGTATCTGTCTCGGCTGTGATTTTGACGGGATAGGTATTACACCGAGGGAGCTGGAGGATATTTCCTCACTGCCCCGACTTTATGATGCCCTTTCAAAAAGATTCGGCGAAAGCTTTGCCGAGGGCGTCTTTTACAACAATGCTTATAATTTTTTTATAAATAATCTCCAAAGGGAAGTTTAAAATCATGAATTACGTAAGTACAAGAGATGTATCTGCAAATCCCATCGGTGTTACATCCGCCGAAGCCATAAAGAAGGGACTTGCGCCCGACAAGGGTCTTTATATGCCCACAGCTATCCCCTCCCTCTCTCTTTCCGACATTGAAGAGATAGCTGCTCTTCCATATGAAAAGAGAGCAGCGCGTATCCTTTCCATGTTCCTTTGCGATTATGACAAGGATAAGCTTCTTTCTGACTGCACTGAGGCTTACTCCGAGGAGCGCTTCCCCGGAGGTGCCGCACCCCTGGTTCACATCGGTGACGGAGTATACTCCCTTGAGCTTTGGCACGGTCCCACCTGCGCATTCAAGGATATGGCACTTCAGATAATGCCCCGCCTCCTTTCCTCTGCCCTCAAGATGACAGGAGAGGAAAAGAGAGCTCACATTCTTGTTGCAACAAGCGGTGACACAGGCAAGGCAGCTCTTGAGGGCTACCGTGACGTTGACGGAATCGATATTACAGTTTACTTCCCCGTTGACGGTGTCAGCACTATGCAGAAGATGCAGATGACAACTCAGGCGGGCGAAAACGTAAACGTTATGGCAGTTTACGGAAACTTTGACGATGCCCAGAACGGCGTTAAAGCAATTTTTGCAGACAGCGATCTTGCAAAAAAGGCAGAGGAATGCGGATTCTTCTTCTCCAGCGCAAACTCCATCAACTGGGGACGTCTTGCTCCTCAGATAGTTTACTACGTTTCCGCTTACTGCGACCTCGTTAAGAGCGGCGCTGTAAAGCTTGGCGAGAAGATGAACGTTTGCGTTCCCACAGGTAACTTCGGCAACATCTTTGCCGCATACATTGCAAAGACTATGGGTCTTCCAATCGACAAAATGATCTGCGCCTCCAACGCCAACTGCGTCCTCACAGACTTTATCAATACAGGTCTTTACGACAGACAGAGAGTGTTCCACAAGACAATGTCTCCCTCTATGGACATTCTCATCTCCTCCAATCTTGAGCGTCTTCTTTTCCTTCTCGGCGGCGCTGAGACCACAAAGGATTGTATGGAAAAGCTCACACGCGATGGCAAGTATCAGGCTCCCGACTCACTTATGGAAAAGATCCGCGAGACCTTCTACGGTTATTCCGCAAGCGAGGAGGAGACTGCCGCTACCATCAAGGCTACATATGAAAAAAAGAACTATCTTGCAGATCCTCACACCTGCGTTGCTCTCGGATGCCTTGAAAAATACCGCCGTGACACAGGCGACAGCACTCCCTGCGTAGTTGCCTCCACCGCAAGCCCTTACAAATTCTCTCAGGATGTTTGTGCATCCCTCGGATCTCCTTGCACCTCCGATGAGCCCGCCGTTATCCTTGACACCCTTGAGAAGCTCTCCGGCACGACAGCCCCCGCGCCTCTCAAGGCAACTCTCACGATGCCTGTTCGCTTTAAATCAGTTTGCGACCCCAAGGATATGGCAGACTGCATTTTTAACGGGTAAGCCTATGTCTCTTTTTTCAATTGCCGATCTTCATCTCTCACTCTCCGTAAACAAGCCTATGGACAAGTTCGGCCACCGTTGGCAAGGCTATGCCGAAAAGCTTGAAAAGCGCTGGAGAGCTGTCGTGTCCGATGACGACACGGTAGTAGTGCCGGGAGATATATCCTGGGGCATTGACCTTAACGAGGCTTTGGCTGACCTGAAGCTTATTGACAGCCTGCCCGGAAAAAAGATAATCGGCAAGGGAAACCATGATTATTGGTGGTCAACGGTTACCAAAATGAATGCCTTTTTCGAGGAAAACGGCATCACCACCATAGAATTTCTTTACAACAATGCCATCGAGACCGAGGATGCCATTATCGCAGGCACCAGAGGCTGGTATGTTGAAGAAAAGCTTCAGGTGACGGAGACTGCCGATTATCAAAAAATAGTAAACCGTGAAAACGCCCGACTTGAGATGAGCCTTAAGGAGGCCGTGAAGCTGAGAGGAGACGGTGACAAGCCTATTCTCGTTTACTTTCACTTTCCTCCCGTTTTCAAGGATTTCCGATGCAATGAGTTTATTGAAACGATGAAGAAATACGGCATCAAAAGCTGCTATTTCGGACATATACACTCAAACTACAGCATCCCAAAAACTGTTGAAACAGACGGTATCCGTATGACTATCATCTCGGCTGACTACCTTGATTTCATCCCAATGATAACTTTCCCATCGGATTATTGACTTTTTTTTGATATTTTACTGAATTTTGCCGTGTTGCATAAATAATTCCAAAAAAATTGTTGACTTTTTACGGTATAATCAGTATTATATATAGAGGCAAATTAACTCAGATAACATAAGATACAAGGAGATATATAAAAATGAGTCTTATTTCTGCTAACAAGATTGAAACAAATCTTCATGAGCTCAAGATCGGCATTGATGCTGACAAGTTCAATGCTGCTGTAAGCAAGGTTTACGCAAAGCAGGCAAAGAATATCACCGTTCCCGGCTTCAGAAAGGGTAAAGCTCCCCGCTCTATCGTTGAGAAGATGTACGGCAAGGGTGTATTCTACGAGGATGCTATCAACGACCTCATTCCCGAGGTTTACACAGAGGCTCTCAAGGAGTCCGGTCTTAACGTTGTAAGCCAGCCCGAATTCGACATCGAATCTGTTGACGAGAACGGTGTTGTTCTTGTTGCAAAGGTTTACACAAAGCCTGAGGTTTCCATCGATGGCTACAAGGGCATCGAGGTTACAAAGGACACTATCAGAGTAACTGCTAACGAGATCCGCGCTGAGATCGACCGCGTTCGTGAGCGTAACTCCAGAATGATCGATATTGCTGACCGTGCAGCACAGATCGGCGATACAGCTAACATCAACTACGAGGGCTTTGTTGACGGCGTTGCTTTCGACGGCGGCAAGGCTGAGGGCTCTGACCTCATTCTCGGCTCCGGCCAGTTCATCCCCGGCTTCGAGGATCAGATCGTTGGTCACAGCATCGGCGAGGAGTTCGACGTTAACGTTAAGTTCCCTGCTGAGTACCACGCTAAGGAGCTTGCTGATAAGGATGCTACCTTCAAGTGCCGTCTCAACGGCCTCAAGCTCAAGGAGCTCCCCGAGCTTGACGACGAGTTCGTTCGTGACGTTTCCGACTTTGACACAGTTGCTGAATACGAAGCTGACGTTAAGGCAAAAATCAAGGAGAAAAAGGAAAACGAGGCTGACCGCGCTGTTGAGGATCAGCTCATCGATGCCATCATTGAAAAGCTGGAGGCTGACATCCCCGAGGCTATGTACGTAAACGAAACCGAGAACTTCGTTCGCGACTACGATACAAGACTCCGTATGCAGGGTCTTGATCTCAAGACATACTTCCAGTACACAGGCATGGATCTCGATGCTCTCCGCACACAGATGCGTCCCCAGGCTGAAAAGCAGGTTAAGACACGTCTCGCACTTGAGAAGATCGCTGAGCTTGAGGCTATTACCGCAAGCGACGATGAGATCGAGGCTGAGTACGCTCGTCTCTCCGAGGCTTACAGCATGGAGGTTGACAAGATCAAGGCTTCTATCGAGGCTGCTGACCTTGCTGAGGACATCAAGGTTAAGAAGGCTGTTGATCTCATCAAGGCAGAGGCGGTTATCGCAAAGAAGACTGCAAAGAAGGCCGCTAAGAAGGCTGACGATGCAGCTGCAACAGAAGAATAATTTATATAATATCAATTACCGCTGCCTTTGGCAGCGGTGATTGTGATTATTGGCACTTTTTAACGTTTTTTTGACAAATTATGACTAATATGAAAGGAAATATCATTATGGCACTTGTACCTACCGTCATTGAACAGACCAGCCGTGGCGAAAGAGCTTACGACATTTACTCCCGACTTCTCAACGACAGAATCGTTTTTCTTGCAGATGAGGTAAACGACGTTACCGCTTCACTTGTTGTAGCACAGCTTCTCTTCCTTGAGGCTCAGGATCCTGACAAGGATATCTGCCTTTACATCAACAGCCCCGGCGGAAGTGTTTCCGCAGGCCTTGCCATCTACGATACTATGAATTTTATCAAGTGTGACGTTTCCACCACATGTATCGGTATGGCTGCTTCTTTGGGAGCTTTCCTTCTCTCCAGCGGTGCTCCCGGCAAGAGATTTGCTCTCCCCAACAGTGAGATCATG
>JAFXFQ010000257.1 GCA_017520365.1 Clostridia bacterium | reverse complement strand
TGCAGATGCTGTCATTTTTGTGGGTAACGTCTGATACGTGCCTTTCCACCATACCGCTGTATGCATATTGATAGACAATAACGAGATATTTCTCCTCAAAGAACTCTTCGTTGTATGGCTCGCAGTATTCGTCCCTTATATACAGAGCGGAATTGTTTTCTATATAAGCCGAAAGCTCCTCTGTGCTGCAGATCAGGGCCGTTGAAAGCTCGATGGAGTCCTCACTGTTATATCCGACTTCGTAATCAGTAGCCTGCCAGCTGAATCCGTTCTCGGGAGTTTCATCGGGCAGAGGAGGATCCGTTATGCAAACGTTGGTATCCTCACCGAGCTGAGTCCATCCCATCGTTCTGAGAGAGTGGATGATCTCATCGGGGATATCATCAAAGCTTCCTCTTTCTTCCAACGTTGCTTCGTAAACGTCCGTGCTCGCAGGATATAGCTCACGGACCTCCGTGTGCAGGACGGTTATTAGATCTCCCGAAAGAAAGGAAGAGAAAAGGTCGGTGTTTTCTGTTTTGTTTACCTTTCTGTGGGACAGCCGTTAAGTATGATCATTGCCTTGCCCTCGGCTCGTAGAAACAGACCTTCGCTAACTGTCCCGTTTTCAATGTCGGCATATGCGCTTGTATTGTCTGTTACCTTGTCGGTGCCGTCAGGCTTTTCTTTTTTGTCTCCTCTACAGGAACAAAGAAGTATAAGGGCAAGGACGGAAAGTGTTAGTGCTATCAGCTTCTTCATGGTTGATCTCCTTTCTGTAGCTCAATGTGATATGCGTGCAAAGTATTGTGGGAGTTTTCGTCGGAGGTATAATAAACGGTGACCGTTGAGCCTTCGGCGAGATTGGAAATATCTAAGGTGCAGATAACGTATATATCTGAAGCTGAGTCTATGGATTCATTTTCGATTTCAGTATCTGCGGGGCGGCATATAAATCCATCCTCGGTGATTCTGAGAACGGTAACGTTCATACTATTCACCTTTTCACCGTCTGCTGACATTTCGCCGCCTGACTGTGACGAATTATTGTCAACACCTCCGTCGGGTTCGGGAATTATAGTGCTTTCATTCTCGGTTTCGGGAGGGTGCGAGCCGTTATCGTCCGCCTCAGGCATATCAGGTTTTTCTTCGGGGGCTTCCGTTACGCAATCTGTGTATTCGCTCTCTGACTTTGTCTCTGTATCGGTATCATTTCCAATTATCTCCCCCTCGCCGACGGGAGGCTTCACGGAGTTTTCTGTGCTTCTTTGAAGTATGGGGATAAGGAAGGCACAAAGAAATACCAATGCAGCACACGCTGCTATAAGTGACGCTTTTCTCGCGGGGAAAATGCGCCTTTTTTTGTTTCTCAGCGCATTGGCTTCCATTATGAGCTTTTCATCAATATCCGATAGTGCATCGATGATTCGTTCCTCTTTCATAGCTCAAATCCCTCCTTTCGCAGGTATTCTTTCAGAGAAAGTCGTGTTCTGTGGAGCAGGGTCTTTGTTTTACCCTCGCTGATACCAAGATAATGAGCGATCTCCTTTAACGGATCGAAAAAATAGTATCTGCAGATAAAAGCGGATCTTGCCTCAGGCTTCAGCGTTTTCAAAAAGCTGTTCAGGGCTTCGGTCAGCAGCTTTTCGTCCAGGCTTTGCTCCGGGTGTGGGGCAGTTGAGGATATTTCCGAAAGCTCATCAAGTGACATTGCATATTCACCTGCTTTCCTTTTAATTCTGTTTTTCTTTCTGTAAGTATCTATAGATATCCTTCTCGTGATCTTTCCGAGAAAGGCAGAAAGGACCTTCGGGCGGTGGGGAGGTATGGAATTCCACGCTGCGAGGTACGTGTCGTTAACGCTTTCCTTAGAATCCTCGCTGTCGGAGAGGATGTTATTAGCGATCTTATAAAGATAGCTTTCATATTTTTCAGCGGTTGCTTCAATGGCGCTCTCGTCTCTTTGCCAGTAAAGCTCAACTATCATTTCGTCCTGCATAGCTGCCTCCTTTCCACCCTTCTGCTATATAAGTCGTCAAAAACAGATAAAGGTTTCACTTTATTTGATTATATCATAAATTTTTTTGCTTTGCAGAGTAAAATTTGTTTTTATCGGTCATATACTGAGATAAGTATTCAATCGGAGGTGCTTATGAGGCAATGGATAAAGTGGGTCACGGGGTTTTTGGCTTTGTCTGTGATAATGGTAATGATCGGTGCCGTGTTTTCAAAGCTTGACGAAAAAAAGGGAAACGGCGGCATCAGTCCTGTTGCGGCAACCGAGGTCGACAGACCTGTTACAGTTGTGATAGATGCGGGACACGGTGGTGAGGACGGCGGATGCATTGGTGCTGACGGAACTCTTGAAAAGGACTTGAATCTGGCGGTTGCCGCAGAGCTTTGCGATATTCTGCAGGCCTCGGGGATAAATGCCGTGCTTATAAGAGATGAGGATAAAATGCTTTACGATATGTACGGTGACCTTGAAAGCTATGAGGGGCAGAAAAAAACGTATGATCTGAGAAACAGAGTTCGATTTGCTGAAGAGTCGGGATGCAGGCTCTTTTGCAGCATACATATGAATAAGTTTGCAGATACAAAGTACTCGGGACTTCAGGTGTATTGCTCTGTGAACGACAGTGACAGTATAACGGCGGGAGTGAGAATACAAAGCTATGTGAAAAACTATCTTCAGCCCGACAACAGCCGTCAGATAAAGAGAGCAGGAAGCGAGATATACGTTCTGAACAGAGCGCAGATGCCTGCGGTGCTTGTGGAATGCGGATTTTTGTCAAATTCTGAGGAGCTTTCGCTTCTGAATGATGGAGAATACAGAAAAAAACTGGCCTTTTGTATTGCGGCGGGGATCGCTGATTCTCTTTGTAATTTCCGCACTTAGTTGTTGCAATGGGGATATCGATG
>JAFXFQ010000256.1 GCA_017520365.1 Clostridia bacterium | reverse complement strand
GCCGAAGGTTTAATGAAAGAACGTAGAGGTAAATCCTGTGGAAATAAAAAAGGGCGCCCGCCCAAGCTTGATAAAAAGAACGAAGAAGATCTTATCGCAGAGAACCAAAGGCTTAGAATGGAGATAGAATACTTAAAAAAACTGAGTGCCTTAGTTCTTGCGGAAGAGCGAGAGAACGGCAAAAAGCAAAAATAATCTCTGAACTAAGGCAAAAGTATCCGCTAAAAGATTTGTTAACACTTTCCGGAATAGCAAGAAGCACGTATTATTACTACTTGAAGCAAAAAGAAAAGGACAAATACGAAAGCGAAAAGAAAGATATATTAGAAATCTACAATGTTCATAAAGGTAGATATGGTTACAGAAGAATTTGCTCAGAGATAAGAGCCAAAGGATATACAATTAATCACAAAACAGTGCTGAAACTGATGAAATCTCTTAATTTGCGTGGAAAACAGAGCAAAAACGGTAAATACCATTCCTACAAAGGTGAAGTTGGAAAGGTTGCAGACAATCTTCTGCATAGAGATTTTCATGCAGAGAAGCCTTTTGAAAAGCTAACCACTGATATTACAGAGTTTAAGATTGGAGATGAAAAGGTTTATCTTTCTCCGGTACTGGATATGTTTAACCGTGAGATAATATCTTACTCCATTTCTACAAGTCCCAACTTGCAGCAGATAAGAGATATGTTAAACGACCTATTTGAGAAGCTTCCTGCCGATGCACGACCTTTATTTCACTCAGATCAAGGTTGGCAGTACCAGCATGCGGAATATCAACGACTTCTTGCTGAGCATAATATTACGCAAAGTATGTCCCGAAAAGGAAACTGTATGGACAATGGTATTATGGAAAATTTCTTCGGCAGGCTTAAAGTTGAAATGTTTTATGGCGAAAAATTTGAATCCCCTAGGGGATTCATTGAAAAGTTAGAGGAATACATTCAATACTACAACAATGAGAGAATCTCTCTCAAACTAAAAGGAATGAGCCCAGTTCAATACCGAGCTCATTCACAAGCAATTTAATATTTAATTTTGTCTAAACTTTGGGGTTCACTTCAAAATTCGGGAGGCTTTTTTTATTCTTCAAGAGCTTTCTTAACTACCGTCTCAAGCTGCTCGTACGTAGCACTTCCCACGATACGCTCAACGATGACGCCGTTTTCATCAATGACGACGGTGGCGGGATACGTTCCTCTGATATTTAGTGAAAGGGCATATGCCTCACCTGCCAGGTCACGCACGAAGATGATGCCGCTTTCGGCATACTTCTCCGCTATAAAGTCGGGGGCGGTTTCAACAAGTGACTCCGTATGGACAGCGACAACGTCCACGTTCTCATAATTCTTATCAAGCAGATCGAAGTGAGGAAGCTCCGAAACGCAGGGGCCGCACCACGTTCCCCAGAAGTTTATGACGGTGATCCTGCCGGTTTTCGCAGGATTGAGCGTCTCTTCAGTGATGCCCTCAGGGGTGATGACATTAAGCTCGGCGCCGAGGCAAAGGTTGCCCACGTTATAGCCGGGATCGGGCAGGTCCTCGTTTTCGGGCTCATTCTGCTCAAGTCCGGGAGGGGCGGGAGTCTTTTTATCCTCCTCTATCCAGAAATAAACGACGGCTCCCACCAGCACCGCCGCCATTATTGCCGCAACGATGCCACGGGTGATATTTCTTGCCTTTTTATTGCCCTCAACAGTTTCGGGGAGTGTCTTTTTCGTTTTGATCCCCTTCCAATGAATGGCGCCTACGGGGCAAACGTCGATACATTCGCCGCAGCTGATGCACTCCGCATCGCCAACGGTACGGATATCCATTTTACAGTGCTTTACGCACTTATCACAGCCGATGCACTTTGGCTTTTCAAGCTTTACTCCGAAAACGGAGAATTTATTGAAGAGGCCGTAAAGTGCGCCGAGGGGGCAGACAAATCGGCAAAACATACGGAAAATGAACACACAGCTCACGACAACGCTTGCGAGAACGAGGAATTTCCACGTAAAGAGGGGGCCAAGCATCTGAAAATAGCTTTCGTTCACCTTATTTGCAAGGAGCGAAATGCCGCCCTCGATGGTTCCTGCGGGGCATATGTATTTACAGAATGCGGGGAAAGGAGTATCTCTGAAGGCATACATGATGGGCACGATGAACACGAAGAACACCAGCACCACGTACTTGAAGAAGGATAGTATGCGGGTGACGCGGTTCTTTTTCATTTTCGGGGTCTTTATTTTGTAAAGAAGCTCCTGAAAAAGGCCGAAGGGGCAAAGCCAGCCGCATATCATTCTTCCAAAGAGGATAGCATAAAGAAGGAGGATGCCGCCCACATAGAAGAGGGTGCTCTTATTTGCGGAAAGGGCGCCCTGAAGGCTGCCCAGAGGGCAGGCTCCCACAGCACCGGGGCAGGAATAGCAATTGATGCCGGGAACGCACATCTTCTTCACGTTTCCGCCGTAGATGTTACCGGTGGAAAAGCCCTTTACGTTTGCATTGAACAAAAGGGCAAAATAAAGCTGCATAAGCTTTCTTTTCGTAGGCCTTAAAGCCTTTATCTTAGTCCATATCTTTTTCATAAAAGCTCCTTAACCGAGACCGATGCATTCGGTGCAGATATTTATGGCCTTACCGAGAACGTCTGCCGTGCCGCCGGTTACAAGACCGATGATAACAAGAGCAATTCCCACGGTGATAACACCGATACGCACCCACTTCACGTCCCTTTCGCAAAGCTCAAGTGCGTCCTTCTCTGACTGCTTTTTACCCTTTGTGCCGAGAAGGATGCCTGAAGCGAGGGCAGAGGCAAAGGAAAGTGCAAGGCAGGGGATCATCACCCACATTGCTCTGATGACGGAGTCTGTCATTACCTCCGGATGCATGGGATCGTGCTTGAAATTTCCGATATTGAGAGCATAAACAAGAAACACGATGGTGCAAAGGAGGATGATCGCCCCATTTGCAATACGGATCACCGTTCTCTTTTTATCATCGGTGACCATGGCCTTGATCTTTTTTGCGGGTGCCTTTTTCTCCTCAAGAGGAGAGACAAGGGCGAAGATAAGATCGCCGATGACAAGGGCAATGCAGATATAAACGGGGATAGCTATGTAGCGGAAGGTATCTGCCACCATCTCTCTCGAATAGTTTTTCGCCCCCACAAAGGTAAAGCCGAAAAGGCTGTCAGGATCAGGGGCATAGTTATAGTATATCCTCAGGCATCCCAGCATAAAGCAAAGGCCCGCAACGACAATGGATACGGCCGTTGCAACGTTAAATATACGATGTAGTCGCATCAGCTTATTTTTTGTCATAAAATGTTCTCCACTTTGAGTTTTTGATTACGTCTTAGTATATCACGCTTTTATGAAATTGTAAACAATTAAAAAAAATAAAAAAAACTACGCGGAAAAACTTGAAATTTGCGCCCAAATGATGTAGTATAGGTTGAATATGTATGTATATATATATAAATTAATATAAAGTAAGGAGATTACAACGAAATGGAGAAAAACAAGCTTACCAAAAAGCTTCGCGGTGCACTGGCCACCCTGCTGACAGCATCAATGCTGGCAGGACCCGTTGCCGCCGCCCTGCCCGTAAGTGCAGCTGCCGGACCGGACTTCAATGCGTCCTACATTCAGCAGTCTCAGCACAATCTGGCAGGAAACTACGAGAGCTATCTTGACGGCTCCGTAGCATACCGCTTGCCCGAGGGCGTTCGTGACGACGAGGAAATATCCGTCATCGTCACCCTTGACGGTGCCGCTCTCATGGATTCCTATTCCAAGGGCGACAAAACGATGAGCTTTTCCGAATATGCAACGGACAGCGACGAGGCTAAGGCTCTCGCCGAGACCATTGCAAAAGAAAAGCAGGATATCCTTTCCGCTCTTGATGAAAAGGGTATCGCTTACACATTGGGCGAGGAATACAGCGCCGTTGTTGCAGGCTTTGAGCTCCTTATCAAGGCAGGCGACTTTGAGGCAACCTGTAAGTCCCTGAAAAAAGGCATCACTCCCATCGTCGGCGAGGTGTACAACACCTGCGAGACCGAGCTTGTTGAAAACAAGGTAAACGCAGTTTATCGGGCGACAGGCCTATCCCAGGAACTATATGTGCCGGATTAAAGGCAGCCTGCTCTACATCGGCAAAATAATTCTCGGGGTTACGGTTAAGCTCCATAATACCAACCTC
>JAFXFQ010000255.1 GCA_017520365.1 Clostridia bacterium | reverse complement strand
CCCGATGTTATGGCGATAGAGGAGCTTTTCTGGAACACCAACCAGAAAACAGGTATCGTGGTTGCAGAGGCAAGAGGAACAATACTCCTTTGTGCACGTCAGGCGGGCATCCCCATATTTGAGTATACCCCCTTGCAGGTAAAGCAAGCCATAGTGGGTTACGGAAGAGCAGAGAAAAAGCAGGTCATTATGATGGTAACCACCTTCCTTGGCCTTCGGGAGCCTCCAAAGCCGGATGATACTGCCGATGCGCTGGCGATAGCTATATGTCACGGCCACTGTGCAAATTCCGTAATAGGTCAGTTTTATAATAAATAGCTTTAAGAGGTACGTTATGTGGTACAGCGAAAAATGGAATGATTACGAGCTTATCGACGCTGAGGGCGGCGAGCGCCTTGAGCGTTGGGGCGATTTTATACTTATAAGACCCGATCCCCAGATCATATGGACAGGGGAGAGACGAGACCCCCGCTGGAGAAAGGCTGATGGCGTATACCGCCGCTCAAAGTCCGGCGGCGGCAAATGGGTGGTGTGCAACATCCCTGATGAGTGGTGCATCAATTATGATGATCTAACCTTCCGCCTCCGTCCTATGGGCTTTAAGCACACAGGCCTTTTCCCCGAGCAGGCCACAAACTGGGATTGGTTTTCAGGCCTTATTCAGAAGAGAATAAAGTCCGACCCCGAGAAAAAGCCCTCCGTTCTCAACCTCTTTGCATATACGGGCGGTGCTACCGCTGCGGCAGCTGCGGCAGGTGCTGCCGTATGCCACGTTGATGCAGCAAAGGGAATGGTTCAGGCGGCAAAGGAAAACTTAAAGCTTTCCGGACTTGAGGATGCTCCCGTGCGCTATATCGTTGACGACTGCAAGAAATTCGTAGAAAGAGAGATCCGCCGCGGACATAAGTACGACGGCATTATCATGGACCCTCCCTCTTACGGCAGAGGCCCCGGCGGAGAGGTTTGGAAGCTGGAGGAATGCGCCTTTGAGCTTATAAGCCTGGCTTCTAAGGTCCTATCCGATGATCCTCTCTTCTTCTTGGTAAACTCCTATACCACGGGACTTTCTCCCGCAACTATGGGCTATATGGTAATGACGGCTCTTGGCGGCCGCGGCAGGATCGAGACAGGTGAGGTGGGATTGAAGGTAACTAATTCCGGCCTTTATCTCCCTGCGGGAGCGGCGACGAGATGGGTCGCGAAATAAATCCGTTGGATTTATTTCGGGTGATGTTTGCGCTTTGCGCAAGTGATGCGCGCATTGCGCGTGATGCACGCCTTTGGCGCGTGATGTGTTTCCCTTTGGGGAACGTTTGGAAGAAAGGACTTTTGTATGAGTGCAATAATAAAGGCAGAGCATCTTTCCTTTGCTTATCCGGGAGACGGAGATACCCCTGCGGTGCCCGTTCTTCACGACGTTAGCTTTGAAATTGAAGAGGGATCTTTCGTGGCTGTTCTCGGACATAACGGCTGCGGAAAGTCCACTCTGGCCAAGCTTCTTTGTATGATACTTGAGCCCGATGAGGGCATCCTTTATATAAACGGCAAGGATATGACCTCTGAGGATATTACCGATGAGGATATATACGATGCACGCCGCAGAGTGGGTATGGTGTTTCAAAATCCCGATAACCAGCTTGTTGCTACCATCGTAGAGGAGGACGTGGCCTTCGGATGCGAGAATCTTGGCATACCCTCTGAAAAAATAAGAAAGAGAGTGGATGAGGCTCTTGATACCGTTGGAATGAGAAAATATGCCCGCCACGCTACCCACAGGCTTTCAGGAGGTCAGAAGCAAAGAATAGCAATAGCAGGTGTGCTTGCAATGCGCCGTAAGTGCATCATTTTTGATGAAAGCACCGCAATGCTTGACCCCGGCGGCCGAAAAGAGGTAATGGATACCATCTGTCGGCTCAACCGCGAGGAGGGCATCACCGTTATTCATATTACCCACTATATGAATGAGGCAACCCTTGCAGATCGTGTTATCGTTATGAACGATGGCCGTATTATTATGGACGGCACACCGGGACAGGTGTTTTCCTGCGCAGATAAGCTTTGGGAGGCAGGACTTGACGTTCCTCAGACAACGGAGCTTCTTTGGAGAATGAAGGAGGCGGGCTACAACGTGCGCCTTGATATATTCGATCCCGAGGAGTGCGCAAGTGAGATAGCAAAGGCTATCGCAGAGAAGAGATAAGAGAGAAAAGAGAAAAGATAAGAGAATAAGAAGATTTCCGACAAAGGTCGGAAATCCACCATAATTATTCATTATTCATTTTACTATGGGAAAGATAGAGCTTCATAATATAACCTACGTTTACGGCAAGGGCGCTCCCTATGAGATAAAGGCCCTTGACGACGTTACTCTCTCCTTTGAGGAGGGGAAGATAATAGGCCTTATCGGACATACGGGCAGCGGTAAATCTACCCTTGTTCAGATGCTCAACGGCCTGTTGAAGCCCGATTCGGGCAAGGTGCTCCTTGACGGAAAGGATATCTGGGAGGAGCCGAAAAAGATCAGGGACGTGCGCTTTAAGGTCGGCCTTGTAATGCAGTATCCCGAGTATCAGCTTTTTGATGAAACAGTTGAGAGCGATATCGCCTTCGGCCCGAAGAATATGGGGATGAATGAGGAGGATATCGTTAAGGCGGTCCGTGAGGCGGCACAGTTTGCAGGCCTTAAGGAGAAGCACTTGAAAAAATCCCCCTTCGATCTTTCAGGAGGTCAGAAGAGAAGAGCGGCTCTTGCAGGAGTTATCGCCATGGGCCCCTCTGTTCTCGTTCTTGATGAGCCTGCCGCAGGTCTTGACCCGGGGGCGCGCAGAAGGATACTTACAAGAATAAAGGATTATCAGCGACAAAGCGGCACCACTGTCATAATCGTCTCCCACAGCATGGAGGATATGGCTATGTATTGCGATACTGTTGTGGTGATGAACCACGGCAGGGTCACAATGACGGGAACACCGGCCGAGGTATTCTCAAGAGCGGACGAGCTTCTTTCTCAGGGGCTTGACGTGCCTGCCATTACAAAGGTGGCAAGGGCTCTTCGGGAAAAGGGCGTGGATATCGGGCTTGATATCTATACAGTTAACTTTGCCGCACACAGACTTCTCGGAGAGGAGGTTTGAAAATGAAGCCTGCAGGAATTACCTATTCACCTTTTTCAAACCCCGTTTGTGCCTTTTTGCTCAGTCAGAGCAAAATTCAAAGAAACAGCACAAATACAAAGCATAGCGAGGAGGCGGACGGATGAGATCAGATATAGTATTCGGTCAGTACTGCGAGGGATCGTCCTTTCTCCATAAGCTGGATCCCCGCTGGAAGATAATCTTCGTTTTTTCATATATCGTCGGTCTGTTTTTAGCAAAAAATATTTTTGCCTTTGCCCTTATGACACTGTCTATTATCTTGCTTTGGGTACTTTCGGGCATTCGTGCAAAGATACTCATAAAGGGTCTCAGACCTCTTCTCTTTATTATTGCCTTTACCGCAATAATCAATATTTTTTGGTTCAAGGGCGAAACACCCCTTCTTCCTGACAGCTGGTTTTTCCAGATATACCTTGAGGGTATCATAAACGCCCTCCTCATCGTCCTTCGCGTGGCTGTGTTGGTAACGGGAACAAGTATACTTCTCACATACACCACCACCCCCATCGCCCTCACCGACGGCATCGAGCAGCTTCTCGCTCCTCTTGCGAAAATAAAGGTGCCTGTTCACGAGTTTTCTATGATGATGACCATAGCCCTTCGCTTTATTCCCACCCTTATCGAGGAAACGGATAAGATAATGTCCGCCCAGAAGGCAAGAGGAAGCGACTTTTCTCAGGGCTCCCTTGCAAGGAGAGCGAAGGCTCTCGTTCCCGTTCTTGTTCCCTTGTTCATTTCCGCATTCAGAAGAGCGGAGGATCTGGCAACGGCAATGGAATGTCGCTGTTATACAGGGGGAGCCGGCAGAACGAGAATGAACGTCCTTCATTCCACCTGGCGCGATGCTGTGATGCTTGTTGCAATCGCCGCATTTATTGCGGGTATCGTTTTGCTCAATATCTTCGCACCCGGATACGTGTTTGCAATGTAGAAACGGAGCGCAGAGTTCGAGAGATCATGACGGTGTGTCCGTCAATTCATGGCACGGCCAAATCATAAGCTGAGAATGAATTGCACCGTTGGTGCACTGAGAGTGAAAGGAGTACGCCGTGAAATATCTACTTAAAATAAAATATATCGGAACGGCGTATTGCGGCTTCCAATGTCAGAAAAACGGTACCGCTATTCAAAATGTGCTGACGGCGGCTGCAGAAAAGGTCTTCGGATGTCCCACTATGATAACGGGCTGTTCAAGGACTGATTCCGGTGTTCATGCTCTCGGCTTTTGTGCAACAGCCGAGCCTGAGGAGCAGGCAACTATCCCCGCAGAAAAGCTCCACCGTGCATTTGCGGCATATCTCCCCGACGATATTGCCGTTGTTGCGGCGGCAGAGGTGGCGGATGATTTCCATCCTCGTTATAACGCCAAGGGCAAAAGATACGTCTATCGTATATATGATGCCCTTTGCGAGGATCCCTTCGAAAAGCAAAGAAGCATGAGATCAACTCCCATAAATGAAGAGTCACTTGCAAAAATGCAGGAGGCGGCAGAGCATTTTGTGGGAAGTCACGATTTCTCTTCCTTTATGGCAAAGGGATCAAAGATCGTAGATACGGTGAGATGTGTCACTGAGGCGACAGTCTGCAGAGATGAAAGCGGTTGTATCGTTTTTTCTGTGGCGGCTGACGGTTTTCTCTACAATATGGTAAGAATAATGGTGGGTACCCTTCTTGACGTTGCCAAGGGAAGGCTCGAGCCTTCCGATATCCCGTCCGTTATCTCCTCTCTTGACAGGGGAAGGGCGGGAACAACGGCTCCCCCGTACGGTCTTTATCTTAAAGAAGTATTTTATGAAGAAAAAATAGATTGGAAATGCAGTTAAGCGGAAAGGAGGCCAATAATGGATGAAAAAATAAAAGACGGCGATTCAAAGCCCAAAGAAGATCCAAAAGTGAATAAAGAAAAAAGATCCACCGTCCGCACTGTCAGAACAAACGGTGTAAAGCTTGATTTTTCAGCTAATGAGGAAGCTCAGTACAGCAGATATTACTTGGCCGTTTCCCGCAGATACAGATTGGCACGATATATGTGCGTCCTTCTTCTTGTGGCGTTTCTGATCGTAATGCTGGTGTTCTTTCGTGAGAATATCACCTATGCAAACCTTATGTATCTTGCAAGAGACCTTGACTCCGATGCAAAGGTGAACGTGGGAGTATATAACGATATATCCTATACAGAGCGCCTTGCATACGATTTCGGCTTTTACCGCCAGCGTCTTGCAGTGGCTACAAATACAGGATTTACGCTCTATTCCAAAACGGGAAGCGCCGACCTTGAGACCTCAGATGTGATGCAGTCTCCCCGCCTTGAGACGGGAGAAAAATATGCCCTCGTTTACGACGTGGGAGCAAAGAATTACTCTGTATTCACCACTGTTGCAAGAGTCCTTTATACAGAGGCTCCTGCTGAGATACTTGATGCCGCAGTCAGCGATTCGGGCTCTTATGCGCTTCTCACCTCAAGTGATGAGGCAAAGGCTCTCGTTACCGTGTATAATAAGGATTTTGCAGAGGTCACAAAATATTATAAGGATAAATTCGTTATCGATATTGCCCTTGATAATGAGGGCACGCACGTTGCTACCGCCGCAGTTGAGGTGGGCGCAAGTGAGCTTTGCGGTGAAATATCCGTGGTAGAGATAGGAGTTAAAGAGGCACAGAACGTAACCCTACCCGGAATGATGCCCCTGCAGACCGAGTATACTGAGGACGGAAGACTTGTTGTGCTTTGCGATACCGGTCTTGTCATTCTTGACGGGGCAAAGGAGATTGCCCGTGTCAGCTATGACGGCAGAGTCCCCCGTGCTTACTGCATTGAGAAAAATATCGTGGCCCTTGCCTTTGCCGATAACGTTATCGGCAGTGAAAATACCGTTTTTGTGTATGACACCTCGGGTAAGGAGCTGTACGATATCAAAATAAACGGAGGCGTGGATATGCTTGCCACCGATGGCGAGGAGTCGATCTATACGGTAAGCGATATGGCTGCCTTTGAGATATCTCTTGAAAACGGTAAGCAGAAAAGGGCCACCGTTAAGGATCGTCCCATCGGCGCAGTAGCGGTTCCCGGTAGCCTGGTTGTGTTCTCTACCGAAGGCACAAGATCTTATTTCACCGATTGACAATTTTTTTGCGTGAGGTGTATATGGGATATTTTATAGATATTCTGCTTATTGCCATAGTAATAATATGCATAGTAAGCGGTGCAAAAAAAGGATTTTTCAAATCCCTGATGTCTCTCGTTTCCGGCATCCTTGCATTGCTGCTTGCCCTTACCGTCACCCCGATAGTATCCCTTTATATAAGAGAAAACCTGGTTATGGACGGAATGACGGAGGAGATCGAAAAAACGTTTCTCTCCATTGCCGAAACAGAGAATGAAGAGGGTGAGAGTGAATATAGCCTGGAGACCCTTTTTAAAGATGCTCAGTTCGTTGAAATGATGGCTGATGTTGGCATTAGCGAGGAAATGCTCTCAAAGATCGCCGAGAGAGACGATATAAACGTAAAAGGACAGATAAGGAACTTTGCCGTTCGCGTGGCAGACCCAATGGCCCGCATTGTGTCTGATACGGTGGCATTTATCCTATCCTTTGCCGTGTCACTTATAGCCCTCCGACTCCTGACACTACTTGCCGGAGTAATATTCAAGCTCCCCGTACTGAAAAGCTTTGATAAGGGGCTTGGCGGTGTTTTCGGAATTTTCACAGGCATCCTTTTTGCCTTTGTTTTTGCCGTATGTCTGGAGGCTGTCATCGCCTCCGTTACAAGCACCTCGCCTCAGGCGGTTTCGGAGGACCTGATGGAAAGCTCTTTTATAATAGGAAACATCTTAAGGTTCAAGCCCTTTATGGCGTTGCTTAACCTGTTTTCCTAAGCATCAACTACAGTAACTAAAATCAAAGGAACAAAAAATGAAAGCAAAGCATATTCCAAATATTCTTTCGGTGCTGAGACTCGTGATGGCGTTTGCCTTTGCGTCTGTATTTATCTTTTGGCCCGACAAGCTCTATATTGCAGTTATAATTTTCGTAGCGGCGGGAGTGACCGATGTTGTGGACGGATATCTTGCCCGCAGAAACGGCTGGATCACCGATGCCGGTAAAATACTGGATCCCCTTGCTGATAAGCTGATGCAGATAATGGCACTTGTTTGCACCGTGGCGAGAGGACTTGTGCCCTGGTGGCTCCTTCTCCCCATAGTTCTGAAGGAGCTGACTATGGGAATAGGTTCTGTGGTGTTTTACAAAATGTTCGGTACCATCGGAGTATCAAAGAATTACGGAAAGGCATATACCGTGCTTTTCTATTTTGCCATTGCGGCAATAATCGTTTTCGACCCGTGGCTTTCGGGTCATCATTGGGTAAAATACGTGCTTTGCCTCGCAACCGCACTGAGCGGCTGGGTCGCAATAGTACTCTACTATATTACATACCTCAAGGGTAAGCTGTTCAGAAAAAACAAAAGGAACAACGCCGAGGTATGACCTCGTGAAAGGATAAGCTTAAAAAATGGTAATGTGTTCAAGATGCCACAAAAGAATGGCCGTGGTATTTATAACAAGAGTTGAGGGCGATGACCATAAGCAGGAGGGCATCTGCCTGAAATGCGCAAAGGAGCTTGGTATCAAGCCCGTCAATGATATAATCGAAAAAATGGGCCTCTCCGAGGAAGACGTCGAGAGAATGACCGAGGAGATGCAGGATATAATGGACAGCGTTGAAAACGGTGAGGACCCTTTGGGCCTTGGCGCTATGACTGTGTCCGAATCGGGCGAGGACAGCGCAAATGCCCCCGCCGTTGACTTCGGCCGTCTTATGAGAGAGGGAATGGGAGCATCCCACTCCTCCGATAAGTCAGGTAAGAAGGAAAAGGATAAAAAGGAAGAATCGAAGCATAAAAAGCAGGAAAAGAAATTCCTGACATCATATTGCCAGAATATAACCGAAAAGGCCGCAATGGGTATGCTTGACCGTGTTGTGGGCCGTGACCGCGAGCTGGACCGTATGATACAGATCCTTTGCCGCCGACAGAAGAATAATCCCTGCCTTATCGGTGAACCCGGTGTTGGTAAAACGGCCATCGCCGAGGCTCTCGCTCAGAAGATCGTGTCAGGCAACGTGCCCTATAAGCTGAAGGGTAAGGAGCTTTACCTCGTGGACCTTACAGCCCTTGTTGCGGGCACCCAGTTCAGAGGCCAGTTTGAATCAAGAATTCTGGGACTTCTCAATGAGGTAAAGGCCGCAGGCAATATTATCCTCATTATCGACGAGGTCCATAACATAGTTGGCGCAGGCGATGCCGAGGGATCTATGAATGCGGCAAACATTTTGAAGCCTGCCCTTTCCCGCGGTGAGATACAGGTCATCGGTGCAACTACCCTTGCAGAATACCGCAAATTCATCGAAAAGGATTCCGCCCTTGAGCGCAGATTCCAGCCCATTACCGTGGAGGAGCCCGGAATCGAGGATACGGAAAAGGTGCTGAGAGGTATCAAGCATTACTATGAGGAGTTCCACGCTATCAGAATTCCCGAAAAGGTGCTGAGAGCCGCAGTTTCCCTTTCCGAGCGATATATTACAGACAGATACCTTCCCGATAAGGCAATAGACCTTATCGATGAGGCAGCATCCCATATCTCCCTTTCCAGCCCCGAGATAAACGAGAGAGCTGAGATAGGCGACAGGATCCTGGACCTTGAAAAGGAGGAGAACCTCCTCAAGGCGAAAATGGACGCAGGTGAGGCTCAGGGCGAGGAGACCTATAAGGCTCTTGCGGATATCAGAGTAGAAAGCCTCCGCCTTCGGGAGAGAGTCAACGAGCTGAAGCCCCTTTGCGATGAGGTGGAGATGACTGAGGCTGACCTTGCCGACGTTATCGAGATATGGACGGGAGTTCCCGCCTCCACCATCACAGAGGATGAATACACCCGCCTTGAGGGACTTGCTGACCGTCTTCGTGAAAGAATAGTGGGACAGGATGAGGCTGTTGATGCCGTGGTACGTGCGACCCGCCGCTCAAGGACAGGTGTAAGCGCAAAGCATAAGCCCGTGTCCTTTATCTTTGCAGGACCTACAGGTGTGGGTAAGACCGAGCTTGTTAAGGTGCTGGCAAATGACCTCTTCGCATCTCCCGAGACACTTATCCGCCTCGATATGAGCGAATTTATGGATAAGTTCTCAGTTTCCCGTATCGTGGGAGCCCCTCCCGGATATGTGGGCTACGATGACGGAGGCCAGCTTACGGAAAAGATCAGAAGAAGACCTTATTCCGTAGTCCTTTTCGATGAGATCGAAAAGGCACATCCCGACGTTATGAACATCCTCCTTCAGATACTTGACGACGGACGCATCACCGATGCTCACGGCAAGACCGTCAGCTTCGAGAACACCGTCATCGTTATGACCACAAATGCAGGCAGCAGCACAGGCAACGCCCCTGCGGGATTTTTTGAGAACAGCGATACAAGAGCGGGCGAGAAGACTCAGAAGGCTCTCGCCGACTTCCTCCGCCCCGAATTTCTCAACAGAGTGGATGAGATAATTACCTTCCGCTCTCTTTCAGAAGCCGATTTTGCAGGTATTGCAGGAATAATGCTTTCCGACCTTGCAAAGGCGCTTTCCGAAAAGTTCATCACCCTTGAGTATACCGACGGTGCGACACAGCTCATAGCGAAGAACTCCTATTCCGTTAAGTTCGGCGCCCGTAATATGAGAAGATACGTGCAGACCGCAGTAGAGGATAAGATCGCTGAGGAGTTGGTGGCAAAGCGCGGTAACGTATCCCGAGTAAAGCTTGATGCGGTTGACGGTAGCCTTACCGTTGTCACCCTGTAAAGCAAATACCCGAAAGGTTAATTAATAAAAATGAACCGTGACAGAAATTGGCACAGTATGGATTCTGCCGAGCTGGAAAGGGTATTTCGAACCGACAGTGCGACAGGTCTTTCCGAGAGGGAGGCAGATCGGCGGCTGCGCCACACAAGAAATACGGTCTGGGAGGTAAAGACCACAAACGCGAAAAGATACGCAGTTCGATCTTTTTTCGATCTTTGTACGGTACTTCTCATTCTCGCAATATTTGCAGCGGCATTTTTCGGCTCATCCGATACGGCACTTGTCATATGTCTCTTGCTTGCCGTTGGCAGGGGAGCGCGTATCGCTGCCTATATCTGGGCAGAAAGGATCTTCGAAACAAATGCAAGAGAATCCCTTCCCCGTGCTAAGGTGGTAAGGGATGGAAACGTCAGAACGGTGGCATCGGATATGGTCGTTCCGGGAGACGTTATTGTCCTTGATTCGGGAGATACGGTGCCCTGTGATATCAGATTGACTGCCGCAGATAACGTTCTCGTAGCAGAAGAAAACGTAACAGGCAGAAAGGGAATTATTCAGAAGAGCTATGAAACGCTTACAGAGCCTGAGAATATTCCCGTAACGCACAGAACGAATATGGTCTACGCCTCCGGCGTAGTTATAAGTGGCTTTGCTATCGGCATCGCCGTTGCTACCGGAGACGATACGCTTATCTGCACGAGAGAGGGCAGGATAACCCTTAGTGGAGAAAAGGATATCTCCACCGTGGAAAAGCTCTCCGATTGGGGCAGAATGGCCAGCCTTGCAATGATAGCCGCAGCCCTTATAATAACCGTCCTTGGAATAACCATCGGAGAAAAAAATCTTGCAGAAAGCTTTCTCCCTTCCATTGCTATGGCAGCATCGGGGCTTTCCGAATACATAGTCGCCATCGGCGCCTTTGCATGGGCCTATAAGCTAAAAAGCGAGGGAGACTGTGTACTTTCAAAAGCATCTGTGGGAGAGAAGGTCGCCAATACAGACGTAATGGCCCTTCGATCCGTCAACGTGATGAAAAGCCAGAAGAGCACATTCCATTCATATTACGAAAACGGCAAGCTGGTGCTTCTCGGTACAAAGGAGGCAAATCCTCCCGAAAGGCTTCTCAGACTTGCATATTATTGCACGGGAGCAAGCCCTGAGGGCGCTATCGTGGAAGGCAATTTCGGCACACGCCAAAGAACAGCCGGATCCCTTTCCTATAGGCTTATCCGAGCCATTTTTGAGGAGCACGTAAAGGAGTCAAAATCGGCAAATGCCTATACACTTCTTGAGCATCTCGGCCAGGGTGATCCTCAGTCCTACGGAGTAGATAACGTCCTTCTCGGAAGAGGAAACGATTACTATTATTGTGCAATGGGAAGCGTTGAGCAGATCCTTGCAATGTCCTCTACCCGTAGAATGGAGGGAGCTGCCGTTCCCCTTACAGAGGAGGACAGAAAAACTATCATAGCATATGAAAAGGAGCTCCGCCTCCACGGAGTCACCCTTTGCGCAGTAGGCTTCCGCTCCTCCCATTTCAGTAATCTTAAAAAGATAGCAGTTCTTCAGTCTGCACTTTGCTTTGAAGGCTTTATCGCCGTTTCTCAGCGCCCGGCAAAGGGTACGGTGGATTCGTTACGGGATCTGCGCCGTGCAGGAGCCGCCTTCGTCATCTTCTCCGAAAAGGGAGAGGAGGATAGGCTGTATGCACAGGCTGAGGGCATATTCGTAACGGGAGATACCTATCTAACCGTCTCAGAAAGCAGAAAGGCAAGAGCCATATCCATCGATGAGGGCGGACTTGCCATTATAGAAACTCCACAGGGCACCGAAGGTGTTAAGGAAAGACTTCGGTTTATCAAAATGCTCAAGGAGAGCGAAAGATGTGTTTCCTACGTCGGCTACAGTGCAATGGATATGTGGAGCCTTAAAAATGCGGATATAGCATTTGCGGTCTCAAGCCCCTCCGGAGTTCTCCCTCAGGGAATCCGTACCGAGGCACACGGTGTTGCCATCAGCGAGGGCGGCGGCTTTGACGGAGTCTGCAAGCTGATGATAAAATGCAGACAGGCTCTCGTTAATATTAAAAGCATATTGAAATACCTCATAGTCAGCCACGTTGCCCGCCTTGTGCTAATGCTTCTCTCTGCGGCGGCAGGACTTGAGCTCCCCGGTGCGGCGACCCTTATCATATGGGGCGTTGCCATCGATTTTGCAGTGGCCTTTGCGACGGCAACTGCCCGTAATGGAGCAAGCTCCAAGGCAAAACTGAGAAGAGGGCGGCTTTCCGTTGCGCCCGACGGTGCAAGGGAAGTTCTTCTACCCACAATGTACGGTGCATTTCTTGCAGTCCTTTCTGTGGCTGTTCCCTTTGTGTGCCTATCTGTGGCAAAGAGCGCAGGTGTTATGCTGAATGCAACGCCCACCTCTCTTATGACGGCGACGGTAACGGCATGCTATTTGGCACTCCCGCTGATAGGTGCAGAAATATGCTCCGATAGCGGCCTGTTTTCAAAGGGCGCATACCGCACAGCGGTTTTAACGTTGCCCTTTGCAGTGTCTGTTGTATCGGTCCTTATGCTTTTGTTTATGCCGGGAGCAGAAAGCGCCTTCGGCACTACCTTCCCGGGCTGGATAATGACAGCCGCCTCCCTCGCTCCTGCAATAATAACCGTTTCGGTAATGTCCGTTGTGAGAGCCCTCAGGGGAAAGAAAAAATAAAGCTTATTATTAATAAGGAGATATAAAACCATGGCAGAAAACAATGAATGCACACATGATTGTTCCACTTGCGGCGCCGATTGTGCCTCCCGCAAGTCAGCAATTGAAAAAGAGCCCCTCAATCCCGCTTCCAGCGTAAAGCACGTTATCGGAGTTGTTTCCGGTAAGGGCGGCGTTGGTAAGTCAATCGTAACATCAATGCTTGCAACAGAGATGCGCCGCCGCGATTACGGCACCGCTATCCTCGATGCAGACATCACAGGCCCTTCTATCCCTAAGGCCTTCGGCGCCGAGCGCGGAGTAGAGGCAGAGGGCAACGCAATGCTCCCTCACTATACAAAAACAGGCATACAGATCATGTCTGTAAACCTTCTTCTTGCAGATGATACAAGCCCCGTTGTATGGCGCGGCCCTGTTATCGCAGGTGCGGTAAAGCAGTTCTGGACCGATACCATCTGGACAGACGTAGACTATATGTTTGTTGATATGCCTCCCGGAACAGGTGACGTGCCCCTCACCGTGTTCCAGTCTCTTCCACTTGACGGTATCATCATTGTAACAACTCCTCAGGATCTTGTTTCTATGATCGTTGAAAAGGCAGTTAAGATGGCAAAGATGATGAATATCCCCATTCTCGGTATTGTTGAGAATATGTCCTACGTGACTTGCCCCGATTGCGGCAAAAAGCTCCACGTGTTCGGAGAGAGCAAGATCGAGGAGATCGCAAAGGAGAACGGACTTGCCGTTCTCGCACAGATCCCCATGGATCCCAAGCTTACATCTCTTGTAGATAAGGGAATCATCGAGCTTATGGAAAACGATTACCTCTCTGCAGCAGCAGATGCCCTCGAAGGCCTTTGATCATAACAAAAAACGCCCCGAAGGGCGTTTTTTGTTTTCGCAAACAGAGCGATAAATCGTAGTTTGAAGTGTAGATTGATCAGTCGGTAGGGGACGGCGCCCTCGACGTCCCATTGCAAACATAACATATACATCAATACCAAAGTCTGTAGCACAAGGATTGATAGCCATTTTGTCGCACAATTCTTCCATCTT
>JAFXFQ010000024.1 GCA_017520365.1 Clostridia bacterium | reverse complement strand
CCTCACTATTGTTGGTGGCGGAGATGAGTACGATATGCTCATAAAGAAGATCGAGTCACTTGGTCTCTCCGAAAAAGCAAAAGTAACCGGTATGGTATCAAAGGAGAAGGTTCTTGAATATATGCTTTCAAGTGATCTGTACGTTATGACATCCCTTACCGAATGCTTTCCTATGGTGCTTCTTGAGGCATCAAGCGTAGGACTCCCCCTCGTTTCCTTTGACGTTCCCGTAGGCCCCAAGGCAATCATCGAGAACGGAAAGAACGGCTACCTTATTGAAGACAAAAAGGTAGGAGAGATGGCTGACAGAATTGTAGATCTTCTTAAAAACAGGGAAGAGCTCACAGCTCTCGGAAGAAGATCAAAGGAAATGGCATCTCGCTATCTTCCCGAAAACGTAATGCCCCTTTGGCATAGGCTCTTCAAGTAATGGAAAGAGCTGAACTTTTCGATCTGATTCGCGAGACCTACGGCATAGAGGGAGATAATCCCTTTGAGGGCTCACCCGATGCAACGGTCTTTCGCCATACCAATAACAGAAAATGGTTTGCTCTCGTAATGGAGATAAAGCGCCAGAGTCTCGGCATTTCCGGCGAAGGTACTATTGATGCCGTAAATCTTAAATGTGACTATATTCTTATCCACTCATTACTTAATGAAAAGGGAATCTATCCCGCATACCATATGAACAAGGCTCATTGGATAACAGTAGTTCTTAATGAATGTGACCGAGATAGGCTTATGGGGCTTGTGGATGTAAGCTATGAGCTGACGAAGCAAAAGTCAAAGAGAACAAAAAAATCTCCTCTGTAAAGAGGAGATTTTTGTTATGGTATTACCAACCTTCATCCATTTTTCTGCGCTCTGCCATTTCAGCATCAAGCTTATTAAATGCCTCGAGTGCTTCAGCACCGCCATCATTGTTGCCAAGGTTCCACTTGGTCCAAAGAACGCTTGTGTTGCCTTCGCCCGGCCAAGGCTGGTAGTAAACTGTAAGGATAGATCCATCCTGAAGCTCGCAGGATGCAGGATAACCCATATCGCAAACGAAGGGAAGTCTGTCGTTGATGGTGTAATCCTCAGTCCATGTCTCACCGCCATCGTAACTCACTACTGCACGCTCACTTCTGATACCGTTTGTTCTTCTGGAGTAGGAGCAGATAACTGCACCGGAGGAGTGTACCATAAGGTGAGGAGGCATACCGTCAACACCGATACACTTGGGAACGGACCATGTCGCACCCTTGTCGTCAGAGTATGTAATGTATGTAGAGAGCATAGGCTCAGTCTTTCTCTCATGTACGCGGATAGCGCCGAGGAGACGACCATTGGGAAGCTCTACGATGTGGGGCTCGTGCATATTTTCAACGATGCAGTCCTCGCCAACGGGAACTGTACCGGTGTGAGTCCAAGTATAACCGCCGTCGTGGCTGGAGTATACTACGATGGGGGAGGGAGCAACATACTCGTTGATCATTTCCTTACCCATATATACGAGAGTTCCGTCCTTGCAAACGGAGGGACCGTGAGGAGCTGTAAGGTTAACTCTGATGGGCTCGGACCATGTAATACCGTAGTCCTCGGAAACCTTTACGTATGAACGGTTACCGGTTGCAAAGAAATCCTTATCGAGAGTTTTGAGAGCCTCTCCAAATCCCTTGGAGATAGCCTTGGGGCCAACGCCAAACCAGTCATAGCCCTGAATCTGCTCAAAGAAGTTATCGAGAGTTTCAGTAAACCAGCTGAACACCATCTTGCCGTTTCCGCAGTAAACGATACCGGCATCTCTGTCATCGAAATAAGAGTCGTTTACGATAATGGGGGGAGACCAGGTCTTGCCCTGATCGTAGCTCACGTACATACAGTTCTTACCGCAAGGGTCAACGTGAGAAAGTCTCATAGAGGAAGCAACGCAGTAGAGAACACCGCGGTCATCCATTGTTACACTGGGCCAGCCGTTGTAGTTAAACCAAGTACCCTTAAGGTTGTTAACTCGGCCATGCTCAGTAGCAGGGAACATGAGTTTCATAGCTTGTATCCTTTCAGATATAATACATTTTATTAATTATAACTAAATACGACATAGATTTCAAGTAAATGCAGGAAATTTATTAAACTATTTACCATTTTGTACAACAACGACTGCAGGAGCGCTTCCTTCAATGAAGGCGGATATAACGATAGATTCGACTAAAGAAATGTTCTTACCTGCAGTAAGCTTCACGGAGGATATAACCGTCTCATCGTTTGTATCGGCCTCAGTAAGATGAGAATACCAATCGCCGTCCTGGTGAATGTCGTCATAGAGATATACCTCTATATACCCCTTGGAAATGACATCCTCAGCCTCCCGCCAGCTTGTTATAATGACACTTTCCTTTGTACCGTCCTTGAGAGAATACTCAAGCAGAAGATAAGGCTTTACAAAGCTATTATTGGAAATTTTGTTTGATTCTGCTATCCAAAGTGCTTGAAATGAGCTGTTGTTAAGAGTTTCCTCAGCGGATGGAATAATATCAAAAACAGCAATATCCTTTCCCGCGATCCAGGGCTCGTTCCATTCGGAAAGACGTGTATAAGCTCCAGGCGCACCAAGCTCGTCATATAGTCCCACAAGGCAGGGCAGTGAAGTCGCTGTCTCGTCCTCCTTTTCATTATCCGGAGTAATCTCGGTATCATCAGCGACAGTATCGGTTGTTTTTTCTTCTGTTGATCCGGGTGTCGTGACAAGATCACTCGTTATGCTGTCCAAATCGCTGCCAACAGGCTTTAGACATGAGGAAAGAATCAGAGAAACTGCAAAAAGCAGAATGATGAGCCTTTTCATATCAGTCGTTCTTTCTGCGTTCCTTCATCTCAGCATCAAGCTTGAGAAAGGCCTCAAGAGCCTCTTTGCCGCCGGTGTTATCTCCAAGATGCCACGTTGTACAAAGAACGCTTGTGGGATTCTCGTTTGGATAACGCTGATAATACACAGTTAGGATAGATCCGTCGGAAAGCTCAACAGATGCAGGGTAGCCCATGTCACAAACATAATGAAGATTGTCGTTTATAGTGTAGTCCTCGGTCCAGGTTTCACCATTGTCATAACTGACGACCGCACGCTGTGAGCGGATACCGTTTGTCCTTCTGGAATAGGAGCAGATAACTGCACCTGAGGAGTGGACAAGCAGGTGAGGAGGGCTTCCGTCAACACCTATACAAACAGGTTTTGACCAGGTAAGACCCTGATCGTCGGAATAGGTAGTGAAGACGGTAAAGAAGGGATCGAGATCGTTACAATGAACACGGATAGCACCAAGAAGTCTTCCGGAGGGAAGCTCTGTAACGTGGGGTTCGAAGGTGTTGATGCTGGTGATAATATCTCCGTTGGGAACCTTACCTGCCATCTCCCACGTATATCCGCCGTCACGGCTTATGCAGGCGGTAACAGGAGGGCGGCCATCACCCTCATCATCGGCGTGAGACATAACGTTACCAAGATAGACTATGGTGCCGTCCTTGCAGACGCATGGGCCGTGAGGAGCAGTAACGGGAACTTTGATAGCATCTGACCACGTAATACCGTAATCATTTGAGATCTTTACGAACGAGCCGCAGTATTTTGAAAACTCCTCAGGGTCAAGATCTCGAAGCGCCGAGCCAAAGCCCTTTGTAATAGCTTTGTGAGCATCACCGAACCAATCGTAATCCTGAATGTGATCATAGTAATCCTCGCTTCCTACAGAGAACCAACTGATAAGGAGCCTTCCGTTGCCGAGGTAGACTATGCCCATATCGCGGTCATCTGCAAAGGTGTCGTTTACAATAATCGGGGGAGACCAGGTCTTACCTTCATTGTAGCTGATGTACATTGCATTTTTGCCTGCAGGGCAAACGTGGGACAAGCGAAATGCGGAGGCTGTAGCATAAAGAACGCCTCTTTCGTCCTTGCAAACGGTGGGCCAGCCGTGATAGTCGAACCAGCCTGTTGCTCGTGGGCTGACACGGCCGTGGATGGTTTCGGGGAACATAAGCTTCATAACATAATATCCTTTCGTTCATAATAATATATATTAATTTTAACCTATATGAAGACTCAATTCAATAGAATTTTTAAAGTTTAGCATAAAATATCGCGTCGATGAAGAAGGTGACGGTTGTTTCATTAAGCTGAAAAATGCTGTTGCAGCCGCAACAGCATTTTTATCATATTTTATCGAATGCTTCTCTGAATTCGGCGTAGAGATAAAGACTACCCATAACGAGAAGGGGGATTCTTCTTTCTCTTGAATCAAGGTAAGCTGCATTTACGGCATCCTGAACGTTGGGATAAGAAAAAGCATTGCAACTGAAGCTTTTGCAGCATTCTGCGTATTTGTCGCTGTCAAGTGCACGGGGATTTGATGGCTTTGTGCAGAATACCTTATCTGCTATCTCCGCAATTGCCCTTGACATCACGGTATATTCCTTATCAGCCATAACTCCGGTAAGAACATTTACTTTTTTGTCAAAAAGACTTTTCACGGTATTAACGGTAGCTTGGATGCCCTCAGGGTTGTGAGACCCGTCGAAGATGACCGTGGGCTCACGCCTGATAACCTCAAATCTTGCAGGCCATTTCGCTTTTTTTATACCGTTTACAATATGTTTTTTTTCTATTCCGAGTATTTCAGCCGCAGTAATCGCCATTGCCGCATTCAAGGGCTGATAAGCACCGATAAGGCTGATACTGATTCTGTCGTCAAAGCCGCTGAACGTAAATGTACTCATATCAAGGCTCATTAAAAGATCTGATATTCTGTCGTAATCCACCTCAAAAGCAGGTGATTCAGCTTCATTTGCTTTATTCTTTATAACCCTTCTTGCATCTTCATCGCAGCGACCGATAAGAACGGGACAGCCTGCCTTGATTATACCTGCTTTTTCAAGGGCAATCTTTTCTGTAGTATCTCCGAGTATCTCCGTATGGTCAAGGGCAATACCCGTGATAATTGAGAGGAGAGAAGAGGAAATCACGTTGGTTGAATCGAGTCTTCCGCCGAGTCCCGCCTCAAGGATTACAACATCACATTTGCGGCGCAGAAAATATTCAAATCCAACAGCGGTTATAAGCTCAAACTCAGTAGGACGGTCCTCCATGCTGTCAGCAAATGGCTTAATGTATTCAATTATCTCTGCAAGCTCCTCGTCTGCAATCGGCTCACCGTTAACAGCCATTCTTTCATTGAAGCGAAAAACGTAAGGGGATGTGAAAGCTCCGACCTTGTGGCCTGCTTCCTTAAGAATTGCACCGAGCATGGCTCCGAACGGAATCACTCCATTGACCGGCGCACATTCAAAGGTTTTGAAAAATTCAACAAAGGAGGGGAAAGAGGAGATG
>JAFXFQ010000254.1 GCA_017520365.1 Clostridia bacterium | reverse complement strand
CCGTAGCGGGAGCAGATCATCTGAGAGAGGCCGCAGGGCTCGCTCTTTGAGGGCATAATGAAGAAATCGCTTGCTGCGTAGATCCTCTTGGAAAGCGCACGATCATACTTGATAAGTGCGCGCACCTTTGTGGGATACTCTCGCTCGAGAGCTCTGAAAAACTCCTCGTACTGAGCATCGCCGGTGCCGAGAACGACCAGCTGGCAATCCTTTTCAGCCATCATTCTGAAGCCGATCTCGCGAACAAGGTCTGTGCCCTTGTGTGCTACGAGGCGGGAGATGATGGAAAACATGGGAACGTCCTCACGAACAGGAAGACCAAGCTCCTCCTGAAGAGCTGTCTTGCAGACAGTCTTGCTCTTGAGGCTTCTCCATGTAAAGTTCTTTGCTATCTCCGCATCCTCCTTGGGATTATAATAGTTATAATCGATACCGTTGAGGATACCGGAAAGCTTAAAGGACACGCCTGAGAGAAGGCTCTCGAGACCGTGGGCATATTCTGCCCACTGGATCTCCTGAGCGTATCTGGGGCTTACAGTGGAAACCCTGTCGGCACACTCGACAGCGGCCTTCATAAGGTTCATGCAGCCCTTCCACTCCATAAGGGGGATATGTGTCTCATTGATGCCGAAAACATCACCGAGGATGTACATATCGTATTTGCCCTGGTACTCTATATTATGGATGGTAAATATGGTTTTAATGTAAGTATAACCCCAAACATTTCTGAACTGGGTGTTAAGATACACGACTGTGAGCGCGCTCTGCCAGTCATTTGCGTGGATGACGTCGGGATAGAAGCCGACGTGAGGGAACATTTCAAGAGCCGCAAGGCTGAAGAATGCAAATCTCTCGCCGTCGTCATACTGACCGTAAAGGCATCCGCGCTTAAAATAGTATTCGTTATCTATAAAGTAATAGGTAACGTTATCCTTCACGAGGGAGAATACGCCGCAATACTGCTCGCGCCAGCCTAAGCGGACTGTGAACACAGCCTCCTGCTTCATCTGACCTCTCCACGTGTCGCTGACAGCATCATAAAGCGGAATTACAACGCGAACGTCACATTCGTCACCGTACTTTTCCTTGAGTGCCGCGGGAAGGCTTCCCATAACGTCGCCAAGACCGCCTGTGGCGGCAAAGGGCATACACTCACTGCCAACGTAAAGAATCTTTTTCATCAGATCATCTTTCCTTTCGCGATGTAGTAAGGAAGTGTCTCGCTGCCGGAGAGGATCCTATCATCGCGGATAACAACATTCTTGTCTGCGATAACGCAGTTAAGAGTTACGTTCTCACCTGTGCATGAATTCTGGAGCATAATAGAATTCTTTACTACTGTGCCCTTCTTAACATGAACACCGCGGAAGAGAATGGAGTTCTCAACTGTACCCTCGATAACACAACCGTCAGCGATAAGAGAATTCTTAACTACTGAGCCCTCAGCGTACTTTGTGGGGGCGGTATTACGTACCTTTGTGTATACGGGTCTGTCCTTCTCAGCGAAGAGCGCAGCGCGGGTGGAGTTCTCAAGAAGCTCCATGCTTCTTGCAAAGTAGCTGGGAAGGCTGTCGATAGTTGCGTAATAACCGTCGAAGCTGAATGTGCAGAACTTAGCGCTTGCCATTACGAAGGGGAGAGCCTGACGGTAGAAATCTGTGTATCCGTGGGAGATAGCGCTGTCGACAAGGGACATAAGGAAAGTTCTTGTAAACACCATAATGTTTGTGCTTACGTCGTAATCTCCGCACATAAGAGCGGTGTACTCAGAGAAGCCGGTGATCTGGCCGTCATCATTTGTTGTAACGATGATCTTGCCGATGTTCTCCTTATCGCCGCCGCAGAGCTTGACCTTCTTTGTTACGAGAGTAAGGTCTGCGCCGGTCTTCTCGTGCTGCTCGATGACCTGGGAAAGGTCGATGTTGCAAACAACGTCGCTGTCGGAAAGAACGATAAGGTCCTCACCGCAGTGAGAGATATACTCTGTAACACCCATGATAGCCTCAAGGCGTGTTGTATAGAGCTGATTTGCGCGGGGATTATCGTATGCTGTGATAAAGGGAGGAAGGATCATAACACCGCCGCTTCTTCTTGCGAGGTCCCAGTCCTTACCTGTGCCGATGTGGTCGATAAGGGAACGGTAGTTGTTATGGGTAACGATGCCGACCTTGTTGATGCCGGAGTTTACCATATTGGAAAGGGTGAAGTCTACAAGTCTGTATCTTCCTCCGAAAGGAATGGACGCCATTGTACGGCGCGCTGTCATTTCGGGAATGCTTCTGTCGTGAATGTTGGAAAAAATCAATCCTGCTGCAGTCATTATCTTACCCTCACTTTCTTACGTCGGGGATCATCTCGCCCGCACCTACTGTCTGTCCGGCAGCGATAACCTCGGAGTCGCCGATAACGGTTACTCCTGCCTCGTCGCCCTTAGTGCCGCCAACGGTGGCACCTGCGCCAACCTGAACGTTTGTATCAAGGATAGCATAGCTTACCGTAGCATCCTCAGCGATAACGCATCCGCCCATAACAACGCTGTCACGAACGGTAGCGCCTGCCATAACGGTAACGCCGGGGAAAAGAACTGAGTTTTCTACGTTACCATAGATCTCGCAACCCTCGGCAACGATGGAGTTTGTGATCTTTGCATTCTCGCCTACGTACTGAGGAGCGAGAGTTTCGTGACGGGTGAATATTCTCCACTTTTCGTCACTGAGATCGAACTCGGGCTTTTCGCCGAGAAGATCCATATTTGCCTCCCAGAGAGAGGAGAGGGTTCCAACGTCCTTCCAGTAGCCCTCGAAGGGATAAGCTACCATATTCTCGCCGTTTGCAAGCATAGCGGGAATGATGTTCTTACCGAAGTCATTGGAGGAGTTGGGATCAGCCGCGTCGTTTGTAAGGTACTCGGCAAGCTTTGACTTTGTGAAAATATAGATACCCATGGAAGCCATTGTGGATTCGGGGTTCTTGGGCTTTTCCTCGAACTTATAAATCTTGGAATCCTCGTCTACAGACATGATACCGAAGCGGCTTGCCTCTTCGATCGGCACGTCAAGAACTGCGATAGTACAGTCGGCATTTCTCTTCTTATGGAACTTGAGCATCTTAGCGTAGTCCATCTTATAGATGTGGTCGCCGGAAAGAATAAGAACATACTCTGCGTCATATCTGTCAATGAACTTAAGGTTCTGGTAGATAGCGTTTGCAGTACCCTTATACCAGTCAGCAGCCTTAGCACCCTGGTAGGGGGGCAGGATCTTTACACCACCGTATGTGCGGTCAAGGTCCCAAGGCAGACCGTTACCAATGTAGTCATTGAGGAGCAGGGGCTCGTACTGAGTGAGCACACCTACGGTATCAATGCCGGAGTTTGTGCAGTTGGACAAGGGGAAATCTACGATGCGGTACTTACCGCCAAAGGGGACTGCAGGTTTTGCAACCTTTTGGGTAAGTGCGTAAAGACGGCTTCCCTGACCACCTGCGAGCAGCATAGCCACGCACTCTTTTTTCTTGAACACTATGATATCCTCCTGTATGTAAAAAAATTATTTAGTATATTTCAGCACCACCGCGCCGAGAGGCGGGAGGTCAACTGTCAAGGAATAAGGCTTTCCGGCGCTTCCTGACTGAACGGCAGTTACCGTTCCGTTTTCAACACCGCTTCCGCCGAAATCGGAGCTGTCTGAGGAAATAATCTCCTCCCACGTGCCACCGTGGTCAACACCCAGCTGATACTTGCAAAGTCTGTAGGGAGTGAAATTCAGTGCAACCGCCACCTCACCGCCCGCAGAGTCAAATCTCCGATAGGCGAACACACCGCCCTGAGCGGAATCGAGAGAAAAGCCGCCGGGAATGCAATCCTGCTCCCAAAGGGCAGGTGTATCAAGATATATCTGACCGAGCCTTGCAAGATAAAGCTGTAGCTGTGCGTGCTTCTCGTAGTCAAGGAGGAACCATTGGATCTCTCCGAAGCGGTCCCACTCATCAAACTGACCGATCTCGCTTCCCATAAAACGCATCTTCTTGCCGGGACGGGTCATCATGTATGTAAAGAAAACTCGGTTTCCCGCGAATCTTTCATCGTAATTGCCGGGCATTCTCGCCATAAAGGAGCTTCTGCCCGAAACAACGTCTGCGTGAGTCAGGGTCAGCACCGAAGCCTCGCCGAAGGCGTGCTTCAGGGGAGCGGAAAGCTCCGAAGTATGCATCGCTCTTTCGTTGAGCTCAACGGAAGCATAAGCCAAAGTATCTCTTGTGCAAACAGAGTCCCATTTAAAGGTAAATCCGAGTCCGTCGGCGGCGCTTGAGGTAACTGCGCCCTTACCGAAAAGGTCATCGGTTATCATCATAACGTCGGGATAATAATCCCTCATCACACCGTTGAGCTTTCTTATGAGGCTGACCGCTCCGCGGTCAAGTCTCCCCTTACCGTTGCGAAGAACCGCACCCAGGTCCTCAACACGAAGACCGTCTATATGGAACACGTCTGCAAGGTAAAGTGCATTGGAAATCAGAAATGACTGCGCCACCCTTGAAGAAAGATCGAATCTTCCCGAAACAGAGCTGCTGTCGATGTCAGTATAGAGGCTGTATCCGTCAAAGCCTGAAAGGCTGTGCTCCGTAACAGAGAACTCGCATATGTTCCAGTCAAGGATAACACCTATTCCGGCCCTGTGCATGCTGTCCACAAACTCCATAAAATCTGTGGGAGTGCCGTGAACAGAGGAAAATGCATAGAAACAGGATTTTTTCATATTCACCGCTTCAAATGGCTCCATTATCTCAACGTGAGTATATCCCATCTGCAAAAGATAAGGTGCAAGATGATCGGCAAGCTCCGTATAAGAAAGAATGCACCCATCTGACCTTCTTTTCCACGAGGGAATGTGAAGCTCGTAAATGCTTATGGGCTGCTTTCTTGCCTTTTCACCAAGAAAATTGTTTTTTCTCGATTCCATCCAGCAGCGGTCTCTCCACTTTTTCTCGGGAAGGGGAAAAACTCTT
>JAFXFQ010000253.1 GCA_017520365.1 Clostridia bacterium | reverse complement strand
GGTCAAGGTAGAGCATAGAGGTGACGCCGTCAAAGCGGAAGCCATCGAAATGGAAGGTCTCCATCCAGAATTTCAGGTTGGAGAGAAGAAAGTGGATGACTTGATCCTTGCCGTAATTGAAAAGCTTTGTTCCCCAAGCAGAGTGATCACCCTTAGGGCCGTCATGGAAGAACTGGTAGGTAGTGCCGTCAAACTCGTTGATGCCCTCGGCGGTGTTCTTTACCGCGTGGGAGTGAACAACGTCAAGAAGAACGGCAATACCCATAGAGTGGGCAGTGTTGATCAGGTCCTTCAGGTCCTCGCTTTTTCCGTATCGGGAGGATGCCGCGAAGAAGTTTGATACCTGATATCCGAAGGAGCCGTAGTAGGGATGCTCCATAATTGCCATTATCTGAATGGTGTTGTAGCCCAGATCCTTGATACGGGGGAGAATGTTTTCCTTGAATTCCTTGTAGGAGGCTACCTTGTATTCCTCACTTGCCATACCTATGTGGCATTCGTAAATGAGAGGATGCTTGGCAGGGGAAAAGCCTTCGTCAGTCCAGGGGTAGGGCGCCATTGTATCTTCGATCTCAGCGCACCAGAGGTTGGTCTTGGGGTCCTGAACCACTCTGGTAGCGTAAAGAGGGATGCGGCGAAGCTCCTGATCATTCCTGATAATGACAGTTTGCACCTTTTGACCTTCCTTGAGGGCATTCTTTCCCTTAAGCTTTATCTCGTAAACGCCGTAATCGGATAGCTTTTCCATCTTGTGCATTCGGGGATGCCAGTCGCAGAAATCACCGGTAAGATATACGGAGTCTGCGCCGGGGGCCCATTCTCTGTATACCCAGCCTCCCTTTGTGCGATGGAAGCCGAAATAATGGTGAGCATTTGCAAAATCGGAAAGCGATTCTCCTTTTTTCAAAAGAAGGGAACGCTTTTCCTTGTATGCGTTCATTCTGAGGTCAATATCTTTTTCAAAGGGGGCAAGATATGGGTCGATCTCGATGATTTTGTAAGACATAAAAACTCCATCCTTTCTCGGGCTTTGTGCCAAGGCACAGACGTATCAAAAAGAGCATCTGCTTTGAATGTGACACTTGCGCCGACTTTTGGTAACAATAATACAATTCTAACATAACTATACCCTTTTTTTATAGAAAAGTCAACCAATGGATAGATATTTGTGTTTACAAAAGAAAGGACATATGGTATCATATTAGTATTGAAAGGCAGGGTATGACGTTGGATATTTTTGTAAAAATTCTTGTTTGCTTTATAGCAGGCGCGGGAGCAGGTCTCGGAACCGGATTTGCAGGTATGAGCGCGGCAGCGGTGATAACTCCCATGCTTGTCACGTTTCTTGATATCCCCGCATACAGCGCTGTGGGAATCGCACTTGCCAGCGACGTTCTTGCAAGCGCGGTCAGCGCCGTGATATACGGAAAGAATAAAAATCTTGATGTGAAGAACGGCCTTCTGATGATGCTCTCAGTCCTTCTTTTCACCGTGGTGGGCAGCTTTGCCGCCAGCTTCCTTCCCGATAGGACCATGGGCTCATTTTCCGTTTTTATGACGTTTCTGCTGGGAATCAAGTTTATTGTTAAGCCCGTTATGACCACCCGAGCGGCTATGGAAAAGGCTGACCCGAAAAAGAGAGCAGCACAGTCCCTTATCTCGGGAACCCTGATCGGCTTTATTTGCGGGTTTGTCGGGGCAGGCGGAGGAATGATGATGCTTCTTGTTCTCACAAGTGTCCTTGGCTATGAGCTGAAATGTGCGGTGGGTACAAGCGTGTTCATTATGTCGTTTACAGCTCTTACCGGTGCTGTCAGCCACTTTGTAATGGAGGGCATGCCCGATCTGCTCGTTATGGCTCTTTGCGTCGCCTTCACTTTTTTGTGGGCGCGTATCGCGGCATTTCTTGCAAATAAGGCAAGCGCAAAGGCTCTCAACAGAGCGGTGGGAGTCATTCTTGCCGTGCTTGGCGCGGTGATTCTTGCAGTAGATCTTTTGACAAAATAACAGGAGGAATACAATGAGCTCAAAGGTATTGTTTTCAAAAAGCATAAACGCAAAAGAGGTAGTAAGGATATATAAGGCCCTGGGGGCAGAGCTTCCCGGCCGCGTTGCGGTAAAGCTCCACTCCGGCGAAATGGGTAACCAGAACTTTATCCGCCCGGAAATGTGGAAGGACGTGATCGAAGAGGTTGGTGGGCGCGCCGTTGAGTGTAATACGGCGTACAGCGGTGCCAGAAACACAACGAGAAAGCATTATTCACTTCTCCGTGCTCACGGCTGGCTCGATGCATTTCTTGTTGATATTCTTGACTGTGTGGGCCCCGATATCACCCTTGAGATCCCCGAAGGAAAAATGATAAAAAAGAATTATGTGGGTAGAAATATGGAGAATTATGACTCTATGCTTGTGCTTTCCCACTTCAAGGGTCACCCTATGGGCGGCTACGGCGGAGCGCTGAAGCAGCTTTCCATCGGTCTTGCATCCTCCTTTGGTAAGGCATATATCCACGGTGCCGGCGAGCCTGAGAAGAAGTGGACCGCCGACCACGATTCCTTCCTCCTCTCTATGGCAGATGCGGCAAGATCGGTTGTAGACTATTTCGATAAGAAGATCGTCTATATAAACGTTATGATGAATATGTCAGTTGACTGCGACTGCTGCAGCGTTGCAGAGGATCCTTGCATGAAAGATATAGGAATCCTTGCATCAACAGACCCCGTTGCCATCGATAAGGCATGTCTTGATCTGGTCTATGCATCCAATGACCCCGGTCGTGACCACCTTATCGAGCGTATCGAGTCAAGAAACGGCCACCTGACCGTAAAGGCCGCCGAGGAGCTTGGTATCGGAACCACGGATTATGAGCTTGTTGAAATATAAAAATCGCCCCTCGGGGCGATTTTTTTGGATAAGCGGGTGGTTCCAAAGAGACTATTGCCGCTGATGAGTCCGCCGCAGCGTAAGGCTTCCCCTTGAGGGGAGGCTGTCGAGCGTATGCGAGACTGATGAGGTGTTTTTGTTGATGCGCTATAGCTAAAAAGCTGAGAACATTTTCTCATCTGTCAGCCGTTGGCTGACAAACCTTCTCCGCAGAGATGGCGAGTTAAATAGCCACATCTGCTGCAGTAGGCCAAGTTCGCAAGAGTCTGTTGTTTAAGCGGGCTTTCTGCCCCGCCGGTAACATGCCCTTGCTTTGACTGTCTGTAAATCGATTGAATGTCATTTTGTGTGAGCTACATTTGCTTTTTAATGTGCTCAAGAGCCCCCTTTTCAAGGCGGCTGACCTGCGCCTGAGAGATGCCGATCTCCCGTGCGATTTCCATTTGTGTCTTTCCCTTAAAAAAGCGCATATTGATTATTGCCCGCTCACGCTCACCGAGAGTTTTGAGAGCCTCTCGTAAGGCTATATCCTCAAGCCACGCCTCGTCACCCTCGCCATCGTCGCTTATTTGATCCATCACGTATATCGAGTCACCGCCGTCGCTGTATACCGGGTCGTAAAGCGACATAGGCTCCGCAATGGCCTCAATGGCAGCGGCTACTGCCTCAGGCTTTTCGGAAAGCTCTTTGGCTATGTCCTCCACAGTGGGGTCGCGGGCGTCCTTGCCCTGGAGCCGCTCACGTGCCTGAAGTGCTCTGTAGGCAAGATCGCGAACGGAGCGGCTGACACGGATGGAGTTGTTATCTCTCAGATACCGCCGGACCTCGCCGATTATCATAGGTACCGCGTAGGTGGAGAATTTAACATCCAGCTCAATGTTGAAATTGTCAATGGCCTTTATCAGCCCTATGCACCCCACCTGAAAAAGATCGTCAAGGTTTTCCCTCCTGTTGGTAAACCGTTGTATGATGCTGAGAACGAGACGCAGGTTTCCGTCAATAAGAGCATATCTTGCCTCCTCGTCACCTGAGCGAGCTCTTTGTAAAAGCTCTTTTTTCTCCTTGTCTGTAAGCGTTTTAAGCTTTGCTGTGTCAACTCCGCATATTTCTACTTTGTTGTAATACATTGGCCGCCTCGCTTTTTGTGATAAACAAAGTATTGCCACGGCCAAAAGGCTTATGCATTAAAACACGTTCCTCATATTTCCAAAAGTGTCCCGTTTGACACTGTACAGTCCTTGACATAAGCCGTCCTTTACGATAAAATAATGAAAAAAGAAAAGGAGCGCTTATGCTTTTCAATATTCCTCTTTCAAAAGATGCGGAGCATTATTGTCAAAAAATTGACGATCATATAAAGGAAGATTTCGAAACGAAGATTCCCGATTACGGAGCAGAAGCATTTAGACCCATCGGATTTCATTTCAAGCGAAGGGGAAATTCCGTTCGCGGCATATACAGAGAAAAGCACGCAAAGGTTGGAGGTAACGCCTTTGTCTCCCAGTCCACTCATCTCCATTTTGCAGGCAGAATGGTAACGGATAAAAACGGCACACAAAGATTTCGAGGCTTTATGTACCCTCAAATGACACAGCTTTTCATGCTTGTCATTTCTGCGGTGTTCATCGTGCTTTTTTCAATGAATATTGCGGATACTTATCTTTACGTCGGCCTCTTTGCGGCAATATTCATCTGGGCCGCCGCCGATACCGTGCGCCTCGTTTCCCTTGTAAAAAAAGAGCTTTTTAAGTTTTTTAAATGATAAAT
>JAFXFQ010000252.1 GCA_017520365.1 Clostridia bacterium | reverse complement strand
GTCCCCTACCGACTGATCAATCTACACTTCAAACTCCGATTTATCGAACGGGTGATTTGCACAAAAGCAGCAAGTTATGGCAAAAAATTAGGTTGACAAAGCAGATGTGGCGTAGTATAATATTGGGGTACGCTGGTGTAGCACAGGGGTAGTGCAGCTGATTCGTAATCAGCAGGTCAGGGGTTCAAATCCCCTCACCAGCTCCAGCCCAATAGAATCAAGGGTTTACAGACAATGTACCTCTGATCAACGATGAGATGGCCGATGATTCGGTTTGATCAACTCGTCATTGATCAGAGGTACATTTTTATTTCGCAGCGTTTTTTATACCTGATTTCTTTTTATTTAAGAACGGCAATATATTCAAATTTCATATCGATTCTCTTCTTATAATTTAACAAATTCACTCTTGCTTTTGAATAACGTTTGTGTTATAATACGCCCGAAATAAAAAATCCGAAAGGAGTACATATAATGGATCTCGTTAAGAAGATTTGGCCCACAGCTTTCATGACAAAGAAGAACGACGTTGTATCTCTCATTATTCAGCTCGTTATCCTTCTCGTTGTATGTGCTGTTGCAGGTCTCATCATCGGATTCCTTCAGGCTATCCCCGTTGTAGGTATAATCTTTACACTCGTAGGATCACTTCTCGGCATTTACAGCCTTGTTGGTATCATTCTTTGTATTCTTGTGTTCCTCGGAAAAGCTTAAGGAACAACTAAAGAAGCCGCCCAAGGGCGGCTTCTTTTACATAGATCAACAAAATGGCTACCGTTTCCGATAGCCATTTTATATTGCTTTATTGAAGTTTCTTTACCGCTTTTTTTCAAAGAAAGCAGGCAAACCTTTATTCTCAGTCGATCTTAGGGAGAGATGCTGCTGCTACGGACTGGCCTACGCGGCGGCTCTTCTCATCGGGGATATAGAGGTTGATATCAAGCTCGGGATACTCCTCTGCAAGGACCTTCTTTGCGTTATCAAGAAGGATTGTACCGCCGTCACCACTGGTTGCACGACCCATGATGATAAGGTGCTTGATATCATAGAACATTGCATAGTAAGCAATGGAGTAGCCGAAGTATACGCCAAGAGTCTCGTAGATCTTTGCTGCTCTCTCGTCGCCTTCCTTCATAAGACCCTGAACTACCTTGAGCTTCTCTGCGGGAGAAAGCGCGGGGTCAAGCTCGATGCCTGCTGCGGGAGAAAGCTTGATTACGCCCTCCTGGCAGAAATACATAGCGCCTGTGCCGTAGTCACCTGCCCAGGGGTCAACGATAGCGTCCTTACAGAAGTCGATGGGAACGAATGCAAGCTCATTGAGCCAGCCTGTGATGTTGCCGTTACCGTCAACATAGCCTGCCGCCTCACTTGTACCCATTGCGATACCGAGAACCTTATTATCGTTAAGGTCCATAGCACCTGCAAGAGCTGTTACGTCACCGTCGTTTGCAACCTCGATGGGAATATCCTCACCGATCTCCTTTGCAACGTCGATATACATGGTCTTTACCTTCTTTTCAAAATCCTCATCGGAAACCTTCAAAAAGAGGGATGCAACCATGATCTTATTGTCGATATAAACACCGGCAGAGGAAACGCCGATAGCATCAACGCGGGGCATCTTGGATGCAGCGGTCTTCATAGCCTCGAGAATGCCCTGATAATGATAGTCGGGATCGGACTGAAGCTTAGGGAACCAAACAACCTCCTCGGAATATACAGACTCACCGTTGATAACCGCGGAAACCTTACGGTCAGATCCGCCTGCATCAAAGCCGATACGGCAACCGTCAAGATGACGGCCTACAGGAGCTGCTGCCATATTCTCCTTGGGAGCATCTGCGGCATTCTCGCAATAAAGTACCTCAAAGGGTGCCTCATATACGCGAGCCATAAAGTCAGCGTCGAACTGGCGGGCGCCGCCCTTGCAGTATGCTGCTGCGATGCCCTCATAGATCTTCTTGGAGCCTGCGATGGTTACCTTATAACCGCCATAGATCCAGAGAAGAGTCTTAACGAGACGCTCGATAACCTCATAGTTTTCCTCGTCGTGGCCTGCGCCGTCCTTGAATACGTCGATAGCAAAGGTGGAAACGTAGCCCTTGTTTCTCTCAACAGCGATAACGAGGGGTGTGCCGCCTGCCTCAGCTACTGCCTTCTTAAACTCAGCAATAACTACTGCCGCAGGGCGGAACTGGGGGTCAAGAATAGCCTTAATCATTTTTATCAATCCTTTCGGTATGGTATAGGTTAAAGTTTACTCAGATAGCCTTGTACTCTTCGAGAGCGCTTGCTGCATCCTCGTCAAGAATGAAGGTCACGTCAGGATGGAGCTGGAGAATGGAAGCCTGGCACCAGGGTGTGATCTGACCCTCAAGAGCTGCCTTGATAGCCTCTGCCTTCTTGGGTCCGTTAGCTACGAGAACTACCTGCTTTGCGCACATGATGTTGCCGATACCCATGGAAAGAGCAGCACGGGGAACCTCGTCTGCAGAATTGAAGAGACGGGAGTTTGCTTCGATGGTGGACTCTGTGAGCTCAACTCTGTGAGTTTCCCAGATAAATTCGTTGCCGGGCTCGTTGAAGCCGATGTGGCCGTTGTTACCAATACCGAGAACCTGGAGGTCGATGCCGCCGAGAGCTTCGATCTCTGCGTCGTACTGAGCGCACTCAGCCTTCCAATCGGGAGCCTGGCCGTAAAGAACGTGAGTCTTATCCATATCAACGTTTACGTTGTTGAAAAGATTCTTGTTCATGAAGTAACGGTAGGACTGGTCATTTGCGGGATCGATGGGATAGTACTCGTCAAGGTTATATGTAGTAACACCTGCAAAGTCTACTCTGCCCTCTGCATTGAGATTAGCAAGCTCAGAGTAAAGTCCGAGAGGAGATGTACCTGTTGCAAGACCGAGAACAAACTCGGGACTCTTGGAGATAGCACCTGCAACGATGCTTGCTGCCTTCTTGGAAAGAGCCTCGTAGCTGCCTGCCACGAATACCTTTACACCGTTCTTCTTGCCGTTGGAATAAGCCTTGATTTCATTTGCGTTCATTTTTCGATACCTCCGATAATAGTTTTTATAACATTGAAATCAGTGTCAACAATAATAATATCAGCACACTTGCCTTCTTCGAGAGAACCGATATTTGCGTCCTCTCCGATGGCCTTTGCGGGGTTAAGGCTTGCTGCTGCAAATGCAGTTGCAAGAGAAACTCCGGAATGCTCATAGAAATTCTTAACGCCCTTGTTAAGGTCAAGAACGCTTCCTGCGATAGTGCCGTCTGCAAGGAGGCACTGGATACCTGTCTTGAAAACGGGCTGGCCGCCGAGAGAATACTCGCCGTCGGGCATACCGCCGGCTCTCATACAGTCGGTAATAAGGCAGAGCTTGTCGCCCTTGAGCTTAGATACCATTTTATAAAGACCGGGATTAACGTGGAATGTGTCACAGATAAGCTCAACGCTGACATTCTCGTCGGAGAGCGCCGCGCCTACTACACCGGGGTTACGGTGCATAAGAGCTGTCTGTGCATTGAAAAGATGGGTCGTGTGGCGGACGCCTGCATTGATACCTGCGTTTGCCTCATCGAAGGTTGCGTTTGTATGTCCCATGGAGGAAACTACGCGACCGTCTGCAAATACGTCTGCGATGCACTCAAGGCCGCCGTCAACCTCGGGAGCGATCGTATATACCTTGATGATATCAGCGTGCTTCTTAATAAACTCAGCATCGGGACGCTTAATATGCTCTTCTGCCTGAGCGCCCTTCTTGGATGCATTGATGAAGGGACCCTCACAGTTGATACCTACTACCTTAGCACCGTACTTAGCACCCTCAGCCTTTACCTCACGGGCATCGTTGAATGCCTTTTCGATCTCCTCAACAGAGACTGTCATAGTTGTGGGGCAAAAGCTTGTTACGCCGTTCTTTGCAAGTCCTTCGGACATTTTGCGGATACCGTCAGGGTCTCCGTCACAGGTATCTGCACCCATATAGCCGTGGATATGAATATCAACAAGACCGGGAGCTACCCACTTCCCCTCGGCATCGATAACCTCATACTGAGAGAGGTCAAGACCCTCAGCGGGAACGATCTTTTCGATCTTCTCGTCAAAAATCACAGCCATGCCGGAAACCACATCGGTGGGAAGCACGAGCTGTCCGTTAATGATACATTTCATAAATTTTACCGTTCCTTAATCATAAACGTTCACAGGAAATTAGCCAAAATCTCCCTTATAAATAATTATACTCTCCGCTATTCATAAAATCAATAACGTAAGCAAATTTTTTCGGGGATTTTTCTGATTTTTCGCTCTGTTTTTTACCATAGTCCGCCGCTCAAGACAAACAAAAAAATCCCCCGAAACGGGAGAAAACCACATATAAAAAAGAAATAACCCTTGACTGAAGACCTTCTTCACGATCTATAGCTCAGCCAAGGGTTATTTCTGTTCACTCTTGAAGTCTAACATTTTAAAAACCTCTTTTCTTTTCCTTTTTCTTCTTTGATCCGATGCTTCCCTGATATCTATATAAATCCCGTAAGTGAGAAGCACTGCTGTTGAATTCGGAAGCATCTCAGAAGATGTGGTGTTGAAAGCTTTTTGCTCCGTGATCCTTTTTTTGCGGGAGGACCTTTTCTTCTTCGATCCTCATCCTTTCGGTATCTGCTCTTTGAATTTTATTTTCTCTGTAGCCGGAACTTTTTTTGCTTTCGTTTTAGCTCTTCATTGGTATCACCCTTTCCTTGTCTATATATTATCATATGAAAACATAAAATGCAATACACGGATTGTACAAAGTTAACTATAATTTTCTGTTTAGTGTGCAGAATTTGGCCTTTATAACCAAAAATATATCAAAATAGTATTGACACAGATAAGAAAATTTGGTATGATGAATATGTTGGGTGTTTTATACGCTGAGAGCTCCTTTATCAGGTATAAGCACTATTTTATTTTTTGACGGAGGTTATCATGAAAAAGCTTATTGCATTACTGCTGGCAGCTCTTCTTGTATTCTCTTTCTCTGCCTGCTCCGTAAAGGGCGAGGGAGAGACAGACAGTAAGGATGATAAAAAAACGGAAGAGGAAGAGAAGAAGGAGGAATCGGAGAAAGAGCCGGAGGAAGAGCCATCACCCGAGACAGAGGAATACGTATACGCAAGCTACTCTTATCTGGCGGAGCCTTTCGGCGGTGTTTATTCAGAAGACACCATCGTCTCCGACGGCGAGACCATTTACTCTGTAAAGCAGCACGTAGAGATAAACACAGCAAACGCAGGATTTATCGATTATGAAAAGCTTTTCGAGCTTTATAACGAGGAATATGCTGAGGACAATGAGTTTATAACCTTTGAAGGCAGCATCGAAGAGAATCACGTATATATGGATATGACATACGTTGACCTTGACAACGAGGACAACGTTGAGGTGCTTAAGGAGCATGAGCTGTTCTTCTTTGACGATGATAACGAAGATGATATGGACTTCACCCTTGAAAACATTGAAGAGTACCTTTTTGACGAGGATTATGTTCCAAAGGATGAATTTGAAATGCCCGAGGAGCACTACAACTCCGAGCCGGTCTACGTTGGAAATGATGTTATCACAATTACACCGGAAATTGACGGAGGAATCTACACATACAACATTTACCACGAGGATGATGCTATAACAGGCTTTGAAATGATCTGCGAATTACCCCTAAGCGATGATATGAAATATGCACTTGAGGTCTTGGGTAAGGACGCCTTCATCGATATGATCAAGGAAAGCATGTCAGATGACGGCTCCATCGCATCCCCCTTCCCCGGATATGATGACTATGAATTGATCATCGATTGCACCGATGAGGCTTTGATAATGAAGATCGTGTATGATGATCTTGACGATCCTGACAATGTCAACGCTTTTTTCACCGCTGTGGCAGAGGGTTCGGACGATAGTGAGATACCTTATCAAAGCTGCATCAAATATATGCCTGTCTTTATGCTAACTGCGGCCTTTGATCACGAGGAATCTGATAATTGATAAAATACAGAGTCGTTGCAAGAGCGCCACGACTCTCAGACTGTCGAAAAAGGCGCAGAACAAAAGCCGCGACAAAAGACAAGTCAAAAAACAAGTAATTAAAGATCAAAAAAGTTAGAAATCCGCCGAAAACTCGGCGGATTTCACTATTAAATGCGACTTTTTAGTTGCGATT
>JAFXFQ010000251.1 GCA_017520365.1 Clostridia bacterium | reverse complement strand
GGGCTTGCACATCTTGATATGTGTTCTGCCGCAGGAGCACTTTTCGCGCCTAAGGATACAAATATCTCTTGTGCGGTAACGAAGGAGGGGGAACGCCTCCTTATCAAGGCTTGTGAATACAAGCTCACCCTTGGAGCCCTCGGGAAGCACCTCGCCTGTATCGGGATCGATGATCTCCGCAAGGAAGTGGTCCTCGTTTATGTGCATACCCTTCTGAGCGGAGCACTCAAAGGCAACACCGGGGCCGCTGGTTTCTGTAAGACCGTAAATATCGTATGCTTTGATTCCCAGCATTTTCTCGATATCTCGGCGCATCTCCTCTGTCCAGGGCTCAGCACCGAATATACCTGCTTTAAGGTGGATATCATCGGCAGTAAGGCCCATTTCGTGGAGAGTTTCACCGATATAGTGTGCATATGAAGGTGTACAGCAAAGAATCGTGGAACGGAGATCCTGCATAAAGCCGATCTGTCTTTCTGTATTTCCGCTGGACATAGGTAGAGTAAGACAGCCTACCTTATGAGAGCCGCCGTGAAGACCTGCTCCGCCTGTGAAAAGGCCGTATCCGTATGCAACTTGGCAAACATCCTCATTTGTTCCGCCTGCCGCCATAATTGCTCTCGCGCAGCAATCCTCCCAAAGGTCAACATCGTGCTGAGTATAGAAGGCTACAACTCTCTTCCCCGTAGTTCCGCTGGTGGAGTGGATACGGACACACTCGCTGAGAGGCTTTGCAAGAAGTCCGTATGGGTATGCGTCACGAAGGTCCGCCTTTGTAAGAAATGGCAGCTTATAAAGATCATCCGTGCTCTTTATATCGTCGGGAGTAACACCCTTTTCATCCATAAGATTTCTGTAATAGGGCACGTTTTCATAAACGTGCTTTACCTGCTTTACGATCTTTTCGTTCTGCCATGCTTTGATCTGTTCTACAGAGGCGCATTCAACCTCCGGCTGATAATATCTTTCCATTTTTGGAACACTTCCTTTCTGACTGTGCTAATTTTATCACTCTTTCTTTCCTTTGTAAATAGCAAGATAGAATATAATTTACACAAATTCACACTTCTCTTTATGGACAAAATGCAAAGAATATGTTATACTGATTTGACAAAAGAAACGGAGAATATGATAATGCCCGACGCAAATATTGAATTTCAGTACAATTACTTAAAAAGAAAGCTGTTTGACAAGTACTACTCAAAGCTCAATGATGTGCAAAGAGAGTGCGTTTATACCATAAACGGTCCCCTGATGATCCTTGCAGGCGCCGGTAGCGGAAAGACTACAGTTCTGGTTAACCGACTCACTTACATAGTCCGCTACGGCGATGCATACAAGACAGATTGGGTGCCTGATGATATTACAAGGGCAGATCTTACAGATATGCAAAATGCGCTGGATACGCTTAGCAGAGACGAGCTCGGCACCTACCTTGAGCGCTTTCGGATCATGCCTCCTCCCTCATGGGCTGTTCTTGCGGTTACCTTTACCAACAAGGCGGCAGGTGAGATAAAGGAGCGAGTCAGTTCATGCTTTGGCGAGGGCTCAACAGAGGCTGACGAGATGTGGACAGGCACCTTTCACTCAGTATGCATGCGAATCCTTCGCCGCTGGGGGGATCTTCTCGGCTACGAAAAGGGCTTTAGCATCACCGACACAGACGATGCCAAAAAGCTCATTACCGAGTGTATGAAAACGCTCGGTATCGATACAAAAAATATGCCCGTAAAGAGCGTGATGGCACAGATAAGCAACGCCAAAAACCATCTTATGGATCCCGAGGAATTTGAGAAGGAATTTGCCTCCGATTTCAGAATGAAGAAGATCGGTGAGATATACAAGCTTTATCAGTCAAGGCTGAAAGGCTCAAATCTTGTGGACTTCGACGACATCATAATGCAGACCGTTATTCTTCTCGAACGCTTCGAGGAGGTACGAAACAACCTTCAGAACAGATTCCGTTTCATATCCATCGACGAGTATCAGGATACGAACCACGCGCAGTTCCGTCTGGTTTCCCTCCTTGCAGGCTTCTACAAGAATCTTATGGTAGTAGGCGACGATGACCAGTCTATCTACAAGTTCCGCGGAGCGACCATTGAGAACATCCTCACCTTTGACGAGACCTATCCCGATGCAAAGGTCATCCGATTAGAGCAGAATTACCGTTCAACAAAGACTATTCTTGATGCGGCGAACGCGGTCATTGCGAAGAACAAAGAGCGCAAGGGCAAAAAGCTGTGGACAGACGGAGATCGCGGTGAGCTTATAAAGGACGTCAAGCTTCAGAATCAGCTTGACGAGGCAAGATACATTTCCGACACCGTTTCCGCACTCCACGAGGACGGTGAAGAATTCCGTAATTTTGCGGTTCTTTACCGTACCAACGCCATGTCCCGAGCTGTGGAGCAGGCGCTGGCAAAATCAGGTATTCCTTACAGAATGCTTGGCTCTCTCCGATTCTTTGACCGTGCCGAGATCAAGGATATTCTTGCATATCTCTGCGTTATCAATAATCCGGGAGACAGTGTGCGCCTTCGCCGTATTATAAATATGCCCAAGCGAGGAATCGGCGACAAATCCATCTCAGTTGCACAGGAGCTGGCTGATGCAGAAGGCACCTCCCTTCTTGAAATAATGAGAAAGGCAAGTGCTTATAAGGCAATCCCCGGCGCCGCCGCCGCTTCAATGATCGCGCTTGCTGAGCTGATCGACAATCTCCGTGCACAGAGCGCCGATATGAAGATCTCTACTCTTATTGAGAATATTTCAGTCAAGACCGGATATCAGGCAATGCTCGTTGCAGCAGGCGAGGCAGAAAAGGACAGGCTGGAAAATATCGGAGAGCTTGTTTCAACCGCCGCACAGTACGAGGAAAATACGGACACTCCCACAATTTCCGAATTTTTGGAGGACGTTGCCCTGGTTACGGATATCGATCGCTACGATGATACAGCAGATGCAGTTGTCCTTATGACAATTCACGCCGCTAAGGGTCTTGAGTTCAAAAACGTATTTCTCCCCGGATGGGAGGAGGGGATCTTCCCCGGTTTCCAGTCCATAATGAATCCCGAGGAGATCGAAGAGGAGAGGCGCCTTGCCTACGTTGCAATGACAAGAGCGGAAAAGCGACTTTACATCACCCACGTTCATCAGAGAATGCTCAACGGCTCAACTCTCTACAATCAGGAGTCCCGCTTTCTCCGCGAGGTCCCCGAATGGCTCACAGAATCTGAGGATACCACCCTTTCATCCTACGGTGCCGCCGATGCATATACATACGGAAGGAAAATGCCCGCAAAAGCGGGATCAATGCCGATCTACAACCATTCCGCACCCGGTGCAGGCTGGGGCACAGGCGAGGAGCGCGCCGCATATACAGGCAATATTCCCAAGGCCCCCCGTCAGTCAACCCTTCCTAAGGTTTCGGGCATCGGCACATCCCCTGCCGCAAAGAAGCCTGTTATGGAAAGCTTTGATAAGGGTGACAGAGTGCGTCACACGACCTTCGGCTCAGGTATCATAACAGACGTGAAAAATATGGGCGGAGACGTGCTCTATACCATTGATTTCGAAAAGGTAGGAACAAAGAAGCTTATGGCATCCTTTGCAAGACTTAAGAAGGAATAATTTATATAAAAATGGATTCTAAGAAAGAATTACATAGCAGATAGAGCATACGTATAAAGAACTATGATTACAGCTCTAAAGGTGCATATTTAGTAACGATATGTACTGAAAGCAGAAAAGAACTGTTATCAAAAATTTATATGCACGAGGAAATGATCGAAAACTCGGTAGGGGATGGCGCCCTCGACATCCCGCCCCATAAAAAACAATCGCTGTCGAAAACTTGCATGCACGAGGAAAAACCACAAGATCCGGTAGGGGATGGCGCCCTCGACATCCCGCCACGTACCAAACAAACACCTCAAGTAATACTGACACATATAGGTAAAATCGTTGAAAAGCATCTTCTTTTCAGCGAAAACATCCCCGGGGTTAAAATCAACAGCTATG
>JAFXFQ010000250.1 GCA_017520365.1 Clostridia bacterium | reverse complement strand
TGCCTTGCCGATGTTGATAAGTTTACCTGCGTTGTCAACGTGAAGGAGGGGCTTGATCGCAAGCATAGAGCCTACTACTGCGGTTGCAGCGGATACTCTTCCGCCTCTCTTGAGGAAAAAGAGATCGTCAACGGTGAAGTGGTGGCAAAGATGGAGCTTATTCTCCTCAAGCCAATCTCTTACCTCTTCAATAGTCTTTCCTGCCTTTTTAAGCTCAAGGGCATGGTATACGAGAAGTCCCTGGCCGAGGGATGCGCAGAGAGAATCAACTGCGATGAACTTAACGTCGGGATACTCCTCGGAGAGTTCGGAGCAGGCAAGTCTGCCTGTAGACGCCGTGCTGGAAAGACCGGAGGAGAAGCCGATATAAAGCACATCAGTGGAGCTTTCGCCGTATTCTCTGAACACCTTTGAAAAATCTTCAAGGTTTGCGGCAGATGTGGTGGCTGTGCCGCCTGCGCGAAGGTCGGAGTAGAATGCCTTAACGTCTGCTTTATCACCGGGAATGGGATCTCCGCCGTTTACAGAATAGCTGAGAGGAATTACCTTTATGCCCCATTCTGCGGCCATTTCGGAAGTGACATCACTTCCGGAGTCGGTTAAGATAACGTATTCATTTGCCATAGCAGCTTTCTTCCTTTTCTTCTGTTTTGAGAAACCCTTGCACGGACCCGTGCAGGTATATTTTTAATGCTTTGATTGACATATTTTGCATACTTATCCAAAATACATTTAGATTATAGCATACTTTCTGCCCGTATGTCAATCTTTTTTGTACATTCACTTTTTATCTTTAGTCATTGACAAGTATAAAAAGGATGATATAATCGTTATATCAACAAAAATTGAGGAATAAAATATGGATATTGTATACAAAGAGATAGCTGCTCCTGATGAAAAACAGCTTTCAGTCATTGCAGGTCTATGGAGTGAGGCCTTCGGTGACGGAGAGGATTTTATTCCGGATTTCTATGAGAATATGCCTGTTGAATTTACATCCTGTATATTTTATGAGGAGGATCTTGCAGCTATGGCTGTTATCCTCTCCGTAGGTGAAGGGTACTACGGATACGCCGTAGCAACGAAAAAGGCTTACCGCAAAAGGGGACTTTGCCGTGAGCTGTTTTCAAGGATTCGTGAAAGATGTGAAAGGGAAGAGCGTGAGCTTTTCATCCATCCTGCAGACGAGGGTCTCTCTCTGTTTTACAGAAGGCTCGGCTTTTTTGAGGTACTCTCATCCTATGAGGTTAAAACTGCATCCTATCCCATTGCTCCCGTCAGACGGCTTATGCCCTTTGAATACTTCCGTATCAGAGATCTTTATTTCGGCGGAAGCTCCTACTATCCCTGGAGCACTGAGGCGCTTTCCTTTATGGAGAAAAACGGCATTGCTTATTACGGTGCGTATATTGACGGTGAGGAGTGTGCGGCGGCTGTAGCCGACGGCGTTATCATCGAGCTTTGCGCACCTGAGTACAGCTGCGGCAAGGCCTGCAGTGCCTTTTTGCAGGAGGTGGGCTCCTTCGGCACTGTCAGATTTCTCACACCTGCCTCTCACGGAGGCGATTGTGCGGTCATGAGCCTCTCGGGCAAGGATGCATATTTCAATCTTTTCTTTGAATAATGGAATATGAAAAAGGCTGTCGGAAAACAGCCTTTTTCATATTATCGGATCATATTGGCGATGCTCTGCATAACTCCGCCAACGGCATCAACAGCTACAAGAGCCTTATCTCTGATGCCTTCTGGCTTAGATCGCTTTGTTGTCATCATAACTGCGGCGCAGGTACCTACTGCGCTGCCTATTACAAGTCCGCAGGCGATATACTTGGCAAAGCCTGTTTTTTGGGAATGCTTTGACATAGCTGACCTTCCTTCACGTTTTCGTGAATTGCTTCACGGTCATATTATTTCCCGGGAAAGATAAAATATCCGCTTGTCAACAGCTTAATCGGCATCGGGGGCTTTTTATCTGTTTTGTCTGAGTATTTCGTAGGAAAGAACACTGGCGGCGCTGGCCGCTGAAAGGCTTCCGTTGAACTCTCTTCCGTAGTCAAGGCGAACCACCGTATCGGCAAGGGACAGTACCTTTGCGGAGATACCACGCTTTTCGCCGCCGACAACGAGGAAAAGGGGCTTTTTCAGGTCTGCATCAAAGGCTGAGACGGAGTTGCGGATGCCTGCGCAGATCACCTTTATACCGTGGTTCTTGAAAAATGAACAGGCCGCATCGCTTTCTGATACATATATCGGTAAAAGCTCCGATGCTCCTGCTGATGAGCGGCAGACAACGCCTGCTGCGCTCATCCAGTTTCTGGGGGTGAGCACGACTGCATCGGCACCTGCCGCATATATGGTACGCAGGGCGTAGCCGAAATTATAGGGATCCTCTATACCGTCTATCATAACGTAAAAGCCGTCTGCCTTTGGAGAGAGCTCCTCAAGGGGAGGGATCTCTCTTTCGGAGCAGATTGCGATTATTCCACCGTGGGAATTGCCCGTTGTCAGCTTTTCGATCTCCTCGTTTGATGTAAATACCATCTCAAAGCCCATTTCGCTTGCGCGATGGGTGAGATAGTCTATCTGCTTTTTTTTGGAGTAAAGCTTTTCTTCATCGGCAATGACTTTTTCAAGCTTTCTGTTTTTTCCGTTGATAACGGCAGATATGGAGGTCATGCCCTCGAATATAAGGGAATCGGATTGTCTTGAAGCTTCTTTTTTCATAAAGCACCCATTCAATTAAAGCGGCACTTTCGGTGCCGCTTTAATTCATAATTATTTTTCAGTGATCATCTTCAGATATGCGTTGATGAAGCCGTCGATGTTGCCGTCCATAACGCTCTGAATATTACCGTCCTCAAAGCCTGTTCTCGTATCCTTGGCGAGAGTGTAGGGCATGAATACGTAGGAGCGGATCTGTGCGCCCCACTCGATATTGGTCTTGTTACCTGTGATATCCTCGATCTTTTCCAGCTTTTCTCTCTGCTTGATCTCCATAAGCTTGGATTTAAGCATTTTGAGAGCCGTTTCCTTGTTCTGAAGCTGGCTTCGCTCTGTCTGGCATCCGACAACGATACCTGTGGGGATGTGAACGATACGGATAGCGGAGTCTGTTTTGTTGACGTGCTGTCCGCCGGCACCGGAGGAGCGGTGAGCTGTGATCTCAAGATCCTCATCACGAAGCTCGATGGAGTTATCGTCCTCGAACTCGGGGAGGACCTCGACGGATGCAAAGGATGTGTGGCGGCGTCCGCTTCCGTCGTAGGGAGAAACGCGGACAAGTCTGTGAACGCCGTTTTCACTCTTGAGGTAACCGTAGGCGTTGATACCCTCGATCATAATGGTAGCGGACTTGATACCTGCCTCTTCGCCGTCAAGCCAGTCGATAAGCTTGACGTTATAGCCGTGGGATTCGCCCCAACGTGTATACATACGGTAAAGCATCTGAGCCCAGTCCTGAGCCTCGGTGCCGCCTGCACCGGGGTGAAAGGAGAGGATTGCGTTATTATGGTCGTATTCGCCGGAAAGAAGCACCTCGATGCGCATCTTTTCCTCCTCGGATTCGATCTCGGCGACCTCTGCGAAGATCTCCTCCTTCATAGACTCGTCGCCCTCCTCGATAGCAAGCTCGCAAAGGGTGATGGCATCCTCAAGCTTTGCCTCAAGCTTTTCATAGCGTTCGATCTTATCCTTGAGCTGCTTTGTCTGGCGGAGGATCTTACCTGAATTTTCCTGGTCGTTCCAGAAATCGGGCTCAAGCGCCTTCTTTTCAAGCTCAGCAGCCTCAGCTCTCAGGTCATCTACTCTGAGTGCGTTTCCCAGCTCTTCAACGTCAGCTCTGAAATTTGCCAGCTTATATTTAGCCTCTTCGATCTCAATAATCATTTAAGTATACCTTTCTTTAGTCGTCGATATCAATAAACTCAAGGGTAGGCGCAGTTTGTATCTTCGGGGGAACTCTTTTCAGAGGATCATAGGAAAAGCGACTGCAGGAGTATGCCTTTGAAACGATGCCCCTCTTTTCGCACAGAACGGTATCCTTGTCGAAAACGGGTACAGCCTTTTCGCAATATGCGCAGATCCTTTCACACTTTTCAGTTTTCACGCCTTCACCTTCTTTCATACTCCCACTATTATATTAAATCTTTCGTCACAAATCAAGTAATTTTTTTGTTTTTATTCATCAATAAAGGCTTTTGCGGCGAAGATACACAGAAAACAAGAGATAATTGCCGCAATGACCGGTGAAAAACCGATAATATCGGCATTTTCCGTAACTGAAAAGGCGGCGATCTCTTTGGCAAACGGCAAAGGTGCGGTGCAAAGCGAACCCGTTATGATCCCTTGTATGATCTTCGTACAAAAGCAACGCTTCAGCGATATCTCTTCCTTTTGGGTAAAGGACGCAGTCTGGCAAAATACAGAAAGTCCCGAAAAGCCAACTGCAAGTCCGCAAAGAAACCGACCTCTCACTCCTCCCTCAAGGGCGGCTGCTCCTGCTCCTCCGGAAAATTCAAGAATGGCTGCGAAAACGCCTGAGAGCAGAGGAGAGAAGCTTTTGATCAGGGGTACTGTGAAGCCTGAGATTACATAGAAAAAGACGATGAAGCCACATACGGTCAGGGTGGAAAGTACAGATCCTTGCACTGCGCTGAAAACGTCGGGCACGACGATCTTTACGGATGCTTTGGGCTCATTTTCTCTCTTGAATGGAAACAGGAGTCGGTTTACGATGACCGCTGAGACAAGGCTTGCAGCAAGCTGAGAAAAATACAGCCATCTGCCGAAGGCTGCGCTTTTGAAGAAGGAAACACCGATCACGGATATTACAAAGCTTGGGCCTGTGTTGTTGCACGCGCTGATAAGGACCTCTGTCTGAGTTTTTGAAAGCTCCCCCTTTTTGTACATCTCAACGGCGGTTGCCGCTCCAACAGGAAATCCACAAAGGGCGCCCATTAGAACAGCCGCTCCGCAGGAAGGGGGGAGCCCTAATATCCTGACAGGCCAAAAAAGCCTTTTCGGAACGGCAAAAGCTCCGCTTGAAACAAGCATTCGGGAGATTATCATATACGGGAAAAGGGCGGGGACCACGGAAAGGGCGCATACTCGCAGAGCATCTATGCAAAGCGCGGAGGCTTTTTCGGAAAATGCTGTAAGGATCACGGCAAATATTATTAGCGCCGTAACGGCGAAAATTTTTAAAAGCTTTTTCATTGAAGGCTCCCTGTAATATTGTGCTTTTCGTTTCATAAAATCTATATGTGGACGAAGTGGTAATAATTACGAAAGGAGCTCTTTATGGGTGACGTTTTGAAAAAGCTCAGAGAAAGCCTCGGTGGGGCGGTGTATACTGAGATATTCGGCAGGGAGGAGCTGACGCTTACGGGATGCACGGCACTTCTTGATTTTGACAGCGGCTGTGTATACGCCGATACTGTTGAGGGACGTATTGAGATCCGTGGAGGGGCGCTTTGTGTTGAGGCCTTCAGCGGAGACGTGCTCGTTGTATCGGGGAGGATATCATCTGTGGGATTTTTGGAGGATATATGCTCATAAGGTTTTTTGGAGGCGGTCTAAGACTGCGTATTTCAGGAAGTGATAAAAGCCGTGCCTTTTCTGTATTTGCCAGAGACGACGTTCCTTTTTGGGGAGTGGAGACGGAGGGGGACAGCTTCACCATCACCGTACCTTACTACAGAAAAAAGAAGATACTATCCGCTCTCCGCAGCTTGGGGATTGAGTGGGAGGCGACGGGCGTTACGGGGATTGCGGCGGTGTTCAGAAGGTTTGACAAAAGGTTTGGACTGATCATCGGTGCTGTTATCTGTGCCTTGATGATATGGCTGTCTGAGCAGGTCATATGGAGCGTTGAGGTGAAGGGAAACAGTACTGTCTCCGACAAGGAGATAATAAGCCTGCTTGACAGCCTGGGATGCGGAGTGGGAGACAGGTTCAAGGAGATCGATTTTGACGTGCTTCACAACCGCTTTCTTATGGAGTGTCGGGACATCTCGTGGATCGCGGTTAATATGAACGGAACTCACGCAAACGTTGAAGTCATGGAGACCGCCCACGGAGGGGACAAGGCAGAGGAGAGCGGCTATTATAACGTTGTGGCTACTGAAACGGGGCATATTGAGCTGATATCCTGTAAAAGCGGTGATCCCGTTGTTAAGATATACGATACCGTTCTTGAGGGAGAGCTGCTTATAAGTGCCGTGGTATCATATCGACAGGACACTATGACCCGACTTGAAAGTGCGGACGGCAACGTTTATGCAAGGGTGTTTCGTGATTTTGAGGTGTTTGTACCCTTTGAGACGGAGAAAAAGGTATACACAGGCGAAAAAACGGAGAAAAAAACTGTCTCTTTTTTCAATTTTGACATAAATCTTTTCCTAAACAGTAGAATTCCGTATAAGGTTTGTGATAAAATAACTGTGTATAACCAGATTTATTTGTTTGATGCCGTTCCTCTCCCATTGTTTGTGGAAAAGGATATCTACACACCATACGAGGTGCAGAGGGTGACTCTCACTGAGGAGGAGGCATTTGAACAAGCGGCGGCACTTTACAAAGACGAGCTTGAAAAGACTCTGAACGGAGCACAGCTCCTTTCCAAAAACGTTACGGAGACGGTGGAGGAGGACGGTGTCACTGTCAGATGCGAGCTTTACTGCCTTGCAGAC
>JAFXFQ010000249.1 GCA_017520365.1 Clostridia bacterium | reverse complement strand
GCCTCTCCAACCGGTGATGCGGATGGTGAAGCCGTTAGCTGCAAGATAGGGCAGCGGTACGATCATCTTGTGACCTACTGCAAATCCCTTGTGGATAAGCTTGTTTGTGCCGAATTCAACGGGAGCAAGCTCAATCTGGAAATCAGTTATGTGAGATTCACCGTCGGAGAGATCCTCTTCAAGCACTATGTACTTGAGAAGCTTTGCATTGTCAAAACGAACGTCGTTAACGTAAGCTTCGCCCTCTTCAATACGGAAATCCTTGAGAGTCATAAAGGGATCGGAGAATTCGCGCTCAACTCTTTCGTGAAGCTCAAGGAATCTCTTCGCATCCTCGTCGCCGATAAGACCGCGGCGGTTGGGAGCGATGTTGAGAAGAAGATTGCATCCGCGACCGACGGAGGAGAGATAGATTCCCCAAAGCTCCTCAAGAGACTTGAGGGTGGGGATGTCTGCATCGCCGTAGAACCAGTTGGCGCGGATCTTGCAGTCGCACTCACCGGGGAGGAAGAGAAGCTCATCGAGAGCATCTGTCCTGTCTGTCTGAACGGAGAAGCCGAGAGAGTCAGCCATACAGCCGTCATCAAGACCTGCGATACCGGACTCGTTGAAGATCCAGCGTGTGTCGGGATCCCACATGTTGAAGATCATAAGCTCGGGCTGGAGCTCACGGATAGCCTTGACGATGCGAACGGTATCATACTCGTGATCCTCGCTGCCGCAGCCGTCAAACCAGAGATAGTCTATCTTTCCGTAATTACCGAGAAGCTCGCTTATCTGGTTGATGAAATAATCGTCATATTCCTTGTGGTCCATCTTAACGCTGCCAAACTGAGCGGGAGAGTAGTAGAGACCGATGTTCATGTCATACTTGCGGCAAGCGTCAACGAACTCGCGAACAAGGTCGCCCTTGCCGTCTCTCCAGGGAGTTGCAGCGACGGAATAATTTGTATATGCACTGGGCCAGTTTGCAAAGCCGTCATGATGCTTGCAAACGAGAACGGCATACTTTGCGCCGCCGGCCTTGATAGTGCGGATCCACTGCTCACAGTCAAGCTCTGTGGGGTTGTAAGCGCTGGCGGGCATTTCCTTCATGTCCCAGTCGATGTGACCCTCATAAAATGTGCGGATACCGAAGTGAAAGAAAACGCCAAGCTCCCAGTCGAGATACTCGTTTTTTCTTTCAATAAGTCTTTCTTTTGTCATAAGGAAAACCTCCGAATTAATAATCTGCTTTATTTTAACATAAAGGAAAGAGAAAATGTATAGTTTTTTTGAAATTTAAAGGAAAAAGTTGTTGATAGCTGAGGGTGGTCGTTGAGTAAGCCGCACATCTTTACTTTTCTGAGTTTTGTGTTATAATGACACTATAATACAAAAGGGGTAAGAGAATGACAAAAATAATGTTTGTCTGTCACGGCAATATCTGCCGCTCGCCTATGGCGGAATTTGTTATGAAGGATCTTGTAAAAAAAGCAGGGCGAGAGGGGGCTTTTCACATAGCATCCTCTGCTACCAGCACCGAGGAGATATGGAACGGTGTGGGAAACCCTGTTTATCCGCCTGCAAAAAGAGAGCTTGCGGCTCACGGCCTTTCCTGCGAGGGGAAAAGAGCCGTGCAGATAAAAAAGAGCGACTATGACCTGTGGGATATGATAATTTGTATGGATTCCAAAAATCTTAGAAACCTTCACCGTATCTTTGGAGGAGACCCCGAGAGAAAGATAAATAAGCTGATGAGCTTTGCCGGAAAGGACAGAGATGTATCCGATCCGTGGTATACGGGGGATTTTGAGGGAGTTTATAACGATATTCTTGAAGGATGTACGGAACTTTTGAAAAATCTTTGACAGGATTTGACAAATGTAAGGATAAGTGGTACAATAATAAGAGCAGTATGAACTTAAATGGTTTATGGGGGCAGATATTATGTTTGAATTCAATTGTCCGGGTCACAAGCCGTGGCAGATATCAGAGGGCGGACGTATAACCATTGGTGATGACGATCTCGTCACTCCCCATATTCTTCGCACCGTATATGTGTTTTTTCCCGAAGAGAGCAGCGGAGAAAACGGATATATCTCCCTGACCGATTGCTATAACAGAAAGAAGACCGTATGGTTTTCGTGTGATGAGCTTGCCGACGCGAGAGCTGCGGTGGATATTCTCAGGCCTTTTGCTCAGACCGTTAACGAGCTGAGTGCCGCTGACCTTCCCGATGACTCCGATAATGAGCTGTCCGAGCCGGTGAAGGAGCCTGCCGTGCGCGCGGCCTCGGAGCATAAGGGCGAAGGCTACGATAAAAAGGCATCGTCTTCGGTATACGAATCACCGACTCAGATAAATTTCAAAAAGAGCGTCCCCGAGGCCGCTGCCCTTCGCAGCACGGGCCAAGACGTTGAAAAGGTCGGAAACGTGGTCTATGCTGTAGAGGTGGCCATAGCGGTGTTGTCTCTTGTGGTTGCCATTGTTGCAGGAATGGTTCTGGCAGTCGAAATGGAAGACGTTTTGCTCTTTTTTATGTCTCTCGTGACAGGCCTTGTCGCCTATATTCTTATGATGGTGTCCGCCTGGCTCACTCGCCTTGCTTTCCGATGTGTCTCATCCTTTCTTGTGGGACAGAGCTGTATCGTGCAAAGCGCTACTGTAACAGCCCGCACAAATCTGTATATTGCAGATATGCTTGAAAAGCAAAATGAAGAAAAATAATCAAAAAAGCAGGAGAACATAATGAAAAAGTATATTTCTCTGTTTTTAGCTGTCATTCTCGCAGTAACGTCTCTTTCTTCCTGTAAAGCATTGGATGCACTTGAGGCTTTGGAGGAGCTGGAGCAGTTGGAGGATTCCTCAGAGAATAAAGAAACAGAAGAGGTGCAGGACACAGGATCTTCAGAGGACAAGACCACGATCCCCCTTACACTGGAGCATCCCGCTGAAATAGAAGCCGTGGCAAGACTGTCTCTTGTAAAGGTTTCCACCGAGAGCAAGGTGCGCGGTTCTATGGGAGGCGGTGTTTACTATGAAAACGGCACTTCCG
>JAFXFQ010000248.1 GCA_017520365.1 Clostridia bacterium | reverse complement strand
GTCTTTCTCTTTCCTCATAGCCTTCGGGCTTGGGCATAGCGTCCTTTCTGGACAGGTTAAGTCTGCCCTTCTCGTCGGTACCCATAAACTTAACGGTAATAACGTCGCCCTCGTTGCAAACGTCCTCAACCTTCTCCGTTCTCTTATTATCGAGCTTGGAGATGTGAACAAGGCCTTCCTTGCCGGGAGCAAACTCAACGAATGCACCGATAGGGATGATTCTTGTAACAACGCCCTCGTAGATCATACCTACCTCGGGCTCGAATACGATACCGTCGATGATCTTCTTTGCAGCTGCTATAGCATTCTTATCAACAGCGGAGATGAAGACAGATCCGTCATCCTCAATATCGATCTTTGCGCCTGTATCAGCTGTGATCTTCTGGATCACCTTACCGCCGGAACCGATTACCTCACGGATCTTGTCGGTGGGAATCTTCATGGAGATCATCTTGGGAGCAAACTCAGAAACCTCTGCTCTGGGTGCATCGATAGCCTTGAGGATAACCTCATCGATGATATAATCACGGCCCTTATGAGTTACCTCAAGAGCCTCAGCGATGATCTCAGGTGTAAGGCCGTCGATCTTGAGGTCCATCTGGATAGATGTGATACCCTTGTGAGTACCTGCTACCTTAAAGTCCATATCACCGTAGAAGTCCTCAAGACCCTGAATATCGATCATGGTCATAAAGTCATCGGAATCCTCTGCAGTGATAAGACCGCAGGAAATACCTGCAACGGGAGCCTTGATGGGAACACCTGCGTCCATAAGAGCAAGGGTGGAGCCGCAAACGCTTCCCTGAGATGTAGAGCCGTTGGAGGAAACTACCTCGGAAACGAGACGGATAGCGTAGGGGAACTCCTCAACAGAGGGAAGCACGGGAACGAGAGAACGCTCTGCAAGTGCACCGTGGCCGATCTCGCGACGTCCGGGGCTACGGGAAGCCTTAGCCTCATCTACGGAGTAGCCGGGCATATTATAGTGGTGGATATATCTCTTGGACTGCTCTTCCCATATAGTATCGAGCATCTGCTCTTCGCTGATAGGGCCGAGAGTTGCAAGAGTGAGGACCTGAGTCTGTCCTCTTGTGAAGAGACCGGAGCCATGAACGCGGTTGAACATACCAACCTCAGCAGCAAGGGGACGAATCTGGTCCATTCTTCTGCCGTCTACGCGCTTCTTGTCGCGAAGGAGCCAGTTACGAACGATCTTCTTCTGGATCTTATAGATAAGCTCGGGGTAGATAACCTCGAGGTCGGGATACTTCTCAAGAAACGCCTCCATTACCTTGTCCTGGATGGGCTCCATTCTCTCGTCACGAACGTTCTTATCGTCTGTATCAAGAGCTGCCTTAACGTCCTCTTCAACGTATGCGAAGATCTCATCGAACATATCGTGATCAAGCTCACCGGACTCGTATGTGAACTTGGGCTTACCAACCTCTGCTACGATGTTTCTGATGAATACGAGAAGCTGCTTGATAACTGCGTGAGCCATCATGATAGCCTTGAACATATCATCATCGGAAACTTCCTTGGCGCCTGCCTCAATCATAACTACCTTCTCTTCGCTTGCAGCTACTGTAAGCTCGAGAACGCTTTCCTCACGCTGCTTCTGAGTGGGGTTTACCATGAGCTTTCCGTCCTCGGTCATGCCCATGAAAACGCCGCCGATAGGGCCGTTCCAGGGAATATCGGAGATGGAAAGAGCGATGGAAGCACCGATCATAGCGGTGATCTCAGGGGAGCAGTTGTAGTCAACGGAAAGAACTGTGAGAGATACGTTAACGTCATTTCTCAGATCCTTGGGGAAGAGGGGACGGAGGGGTCTGTCGATTACACGGGATGTAAGGATAGCTTTCTCACCTGGACGGCCCTCACGCTTGAGATAACCGCCGGGAATGCGACCTACAGCATACATTCTTTCCTCAAAGTCAACGGAGAGGGGAAGGAAATCTATGCCCTCACGGGGACGTGCGCTTGCTGTTGCACAAGCAAGAACTGCGGTTTCGCCGTAGCGAACGATACAAGAGCCGTTTGCAAGACCTGCAATTTTGCCTACCTCAACAACGAGGGGTCTGCCGGCAAGCTCATATGAAAATGTTTTGTAATTCTCGAACATTTTTGCTTTCTCCTTTTTATTATATAGATTAAGCCTCGATGGGTTTAGCACTTAAATATGCCACTTTCACAAACAGACTTATCTGCAGGGGCGAACTGTGTGCGCCCGTATAAAAACAGCTGAATGCTGCGGGCGAACGCAGTTCGCCCTACGGAGAATATACCCGTATTTGTTGAAAGTAATATATTTAACTGCTAACCCCTTTAAGGCACGTTTACAAAAATAGAGGCCCCGGCAGGATGAATCATCCTGCCGAAGCCGACTTAGCCCTTTTTGGCTCTCGGCTAAAAGTGGAAATTACTTTCTGAGGCCGAGTCTTTCAACGATTGAACGGTAACGCTCAATGTCAACCTTCTGAAGATATGCAAGAAGGTTACGGCGATGGCCAACCATCTTGAGAAGGCCGCGGCCGGAATGGTGGTCCTTCTTGTTAGCCTTCATGTGCTCTGTGAGAGTCTTGATTCTGTGAGTGAGAATAGCGATCTGCACCTCAGGAGAACCTGTGTCGCCTTCGTGAGTCTTGTACTCTTCGATGATTGCAGTCTTTTCTGCCTTTGTGATCATGGTTTTTCACCTCATAAAAAATATTTTGCACTCGGTCATCTCAGGCGAGGCGGGTGAAAGATTCCTCTGAAAGGAACAGATTCCTGCGTCCGGGAAGCCGATTTGCCTTGATATTGTATCACAACCAAACCTGTTTGTAAAGACTTTTTTTACTTTTTTATTTCTTTTTTATTTTCAGAATGGACTTTGACGTTGTAAACAAGGAAATCCCCCCTGCAACTATAAGCATTAGGCCAAAAATCAGTCTTACCGCCTCGGGGTGTACCCTTGTGGCAAGGATACTCCCAAGAACAGCCGATGGAATACCCAAAGCGGCCAAAGTGAATACCAAACGATAATTGATACTTCGCTTCACCATATGAACAAAAAGTGCCGCCCCCGAGGCAATCAGAAAAAAATAAAGATTAAGCCCCTGTGCCTCTATCTGAGCCACACCCTTGATAAGAGTCAAATATATTACAAATAGTCCGCCACCACCAACTCCCATCCCAGAAAGCACACCTATAATAAACGCTGCCAAGGCATCCGCAATCCACATAATATCACCCTCGTTTTTTCCTATTCTTTCTCACTGTGAACAATTTGATGCATCAGCAAAAAAACATCCTTATAAATCGTAGTTTGAAGAATAGGAGATACGGTCGCTTTTTAGTGCGAAAATACAGTTTGCAGTAATCTAACTTGATCCTTTTCGCACCACGCTTCGCAAAGCGAAGCCAAAGAAAACGAAAACATTTTTAAAGCTCCGCAAAAAACTTTAAGAAGTTTTTTTAAAGTTTTCGTCCACCTTTCTCAAAAGGTGGCGCCGTCAAGGGCGCGGAGCCCTTGTCGCCATCCGCAGATGGCGAAACTCCTTTTTCCGCACAGCGGGGGCGCGGGGGTGCATCCCCCGCATAACGTGAAGTTTATCGGAGGGATATAAGATCGTAGTTTGAAGGTAAGAGGAAGGTGCAAAACCTTTGTCAAAAAAGTTTCTGCGTAATCCCTCCTTCAAACTACGATTCAGCGATGTCTTTACAAGAAAAGCTGCCCCTTCGTCAAGCCGAGGGGCAGCTTTTTAAGTCAATTCACATTATGCTTCAGGGAACCAAGTACCTGCGAGCATTCTTGCGAGAAGGTTAGCATCGATCGTCTGAACCTTACCGTCGCCATTTGCATCGCCGGAATCAACAACTTCCAGGTTACCAACGACCATTCTCTTCATGGTATTGGAGTCCATACCGTTGAGGTTGTTGTCACCGTTAACGTCACCGATAACATACTTAACGGAATTGATAACGAGATCGCTGTTTACAACAACTGTTGTTGTAGCAGCCTTAACGTCAGCAACGTCTGCAACGTCACCGGTCCACTCGCTGAAGCGGTAGTAGCGGCCGTTTTCAGCCAGGAATGCATCTGTTGAGAGCTGAAGCTCTGTACCTGCTGCTACCTGTGTCTCAACGCCGTCAATAGTTACTGTATAGTTTGCGGTCTTTACGTAATAGCAAGCAAACATCCAGGCGTCATCCTTTGTGCCGCCGATCCAGCCTTCTGTGCCGTACCAGCTGAGATGATTGCCGACCTCACGGAACATTGTGATAAGGTCTTCTGTGAGGGGATAGAGCTGAGTCGCGCTGTCCACGCAGTCGTAGTACGCCAGGAATGCCTCGTTATAGTCATTGATGGCAATGGCCTGGCCTTCATCATTGTAAATAGCGCTCTTAAGCTGGCCTGTCTGAGATGCAGCATAAAGGCTCATCTTTGTATCTGAAAGATTTGCATAAAGGATATATCCGTTTGCGGAGTTGAGGTGGTAGTATCCGTCTGCGCCGAGAACTGCGGTGTCGACGGTGCTGTTTGCTGTGCTTACATTGAGAAGCTCAGCAGAATCACCTGTAAAGGTGAAGGGCACGGGCGTGGTCTTGTTCTCGTATACGATCTTCTCGATGATAATGGTCTGTGATGCTCCCTTTGTTATCTCAATGCTTGCTGCAGCACTATCAGAGGTAACAGCGAGCCATATCTCCTGGCCCACGCTTGTGCACTCCCATGAAGCTGTGTTCTCTGTGATGGTGTTCGCATCGGGCTGAATGGTTATCCACATACCGTGATAGCTGACGATACCGATAAGGGCGTTTGAGGAGTCGAAGGTATAGTTGCCTACCTCGGAAGGAGCAAAGGCAAGGATAGTGTAGTCATAAAGCTCACTGAGGGTATAATCTGCCGCTCCTACTTCAAGATACTGGCCATAGTAAACGTAGTTTTCGCCTACGTCCCACGCATCCTCAACGTTTTCTGCAACTACTGCAACGGGCGCGCAGAGCAGAACCGCAGCGAGGATGATACTGATTACTTTTTTAAGGGTGTTTTTCATTATTTCCTCCAATTGTGTTATTATTTGCTGATCGTTCATCAAATACCGTAATATTATATCATAGTTATCATAACATATCAAGGGTAATTAATAATTTCATATGAAACTTGCAAAAAACGCCCATTTATTCGTGATTATTACCAAAAAAGAGAAGCTTTCGCATTATGCGAAGGCTTCTCTTGCATTGAAGATATTTTTAGTTGTCACAGTTGCGACAATTTATTCGTTTTCTTGCATCCTCTGCTATACGGCAGTGATCGTTTTTATTTATGGCTATGATCTTTTTTTCAGGATCAAAGCCGCAAATTTCTCCCTTTTCGTCAAAAACGGGGCAAGCAGTGATCCTTATATCACAGGCATCGGGGAGAATGAGAACGCTTTCGGCACAAAGGTCCCAAAGTCCCTGAGCCCAGCCTATTTCTCTGAATCTTTTTGCAAGAAATCGGGCAAGGGGGCTACTGTTGTATTGCTCCTCTATCTCCTCGTTGGTACGTCGGAAGGGACCAACCGTTCTGCCGGCCTCAACAAGAACTATGTTCTCGCAAAGCTCAAAGAACCTCTTACCGCCATCAATATCGTTATGATAGTTATATTCGCCGGTATTTGTGCTGCTGTCAAGACCGTCAAGGGCAAGCCATATGCAAATAAGCTTTTCACGGATATCCGGATAAAGCATAAGAGCGCTTGCTATGTTGGTAATGCATCCTGTGGAGACGGAATACACGGGGCCCTCTGCCTCTCTCACTATTCTTGCGATTTCCGAAACGGCGTTGCAATCAACGGCATCCCCTTTTCTTGTAATATAGTCCGGGCATCCCGCAATGGCACCGTACTTAACAGTTGCCCTTGCTGCGTTGATGATATCTTCGCTTTCCTTTTTACCCGATTCGACCGTCTCATTTGAGTTTTCATTATAGGGGGCGCAGGTTACTGCCAGCACTCTCACCCTGTCCTCAGAGGCAAGGGCATACCCCAGTGCAAACTGGTCGTCGCCGTCAGCGCCCATATCGCAGTCCACTATAATATCCTTGATCCTGTCAGAGCGAATGTCCTCAATTATGCTTTCAAGTGTCATGGCAACCTCTCTCTGAATACCCATTTTTCAAGCGTGGCATAGTATTCGAATTCTGTTTGAGTGTAGTAAATACGGCTTTTGACCTCTCCGTTAAAAAGCTGCTCCTCACAGGTTAGCGCTCCGTTTTCATAGGTGTAGTTGAAGGTATAGGTCCAGGTGTAATCCCCTGCCGTGCAGGTCACCTTTTTTGAAACGACGTGTCCGTCATTCTCCATATAAGTATACTCAGTATGGAGGGACGAGGTGGTCTCTGTGGCGATGCGTCCCTTTCTGTCATAGGTGCAGACCTTTTCCTCCTCATAATATCCGACCTCGCCGTTGTATTTCTCGTATCTTGTGCCGATATGAGTACCATTATCATCGTAAAGCAAGCGGTAAAAGGTGTTTTCCTGCTGAACGTTTCTGGTTTGCTGAGTGGCCATTTCACCGTTTTCGCCATAGGTGTAGGTATATGCATTCTGTATCTGACCCTCGCAGTAGCGCTTTTCGTCGCATATGAAGCCATTTTCATCAACATAATAATCGTCGCGCCAAAGCTCTGTTCTCTCGTTATTGACCATGACCGTCCATTCACGATAAAGAGGTGTTCCGTTTTCGTCAACGCAAACGGTATATATTATGGGAGTCTCCTCCGTATAGTCTGTTCTCGAAAAGGAAAGTCCGTCAGCAGCGTAGGTATACTCCCACTGCACCTTATCACCCACCTCCATATAAAGTGGCACGGTATAGGTGGTTATTTCCGGAGGCTGCTGAGAGTCCTCCGTTTCAGGCGCCTTCGTCTCCTCATACAAGGAACTGAGGGGCGTATCGTCAGATACGGGCATATTCGTTTCGGGCAAAACGGCAGGCGGCGCAGTTTGCGTATCCTTCCCTTTGCCGGAGCCTCCGATACCGCAAGAGAAAAGAGAAAAAGCCAGTATAATGCAGAGCAATGCACACAAATATCTTCTCAAAGATCCGTCCTCCTTTTGATTGAATCCTTATCTTGTTGCCATTTTGCAACTAAATAGCAAAACATTTGTTCTTTTTCTGTTGAAATACAGTATTTAATGTATTATAATGTTCACAGACGCTGCCGCGGTCCTCTCGAAACCCGGCCAAAGGCGTCCGCCCGTATTCGCTACCACGGGCGCTCCCGTATTGTAACAATAGCACAAATCATGCGTATAGTCAAGTGCGAGACAAAGGAGAAAGGAGCTCTGCCCCGAAAAGCACCTTTTTCCCTTATTATCCATCAATCGACAGTCTGTTGCACAAACGCTACATAATGCAACAAAAGGAGCTGTCGAAAGCCTTGACACAATTGGTAAATATTGGTAATATTTATTCAAGTAATTACAGAAAGGAGTATTTGCGGCCAAAAGCACGAAGGGCTCGCAAAAGAAATTAAAGCAATGGCAAAAAGAGAGATCGATATCACAAAGCTGAAGGAAACGGTGGTGCTGAAAAATATGACACTGGAAGGACTTGCCTACAATCTTGGCATGAGCAGAAGCACCCTTTACAGAAAGCTCAGGAGAGGCCACTCGGGACTGACGCTGAAGGACGTGGCAGACATCGCAAAAGCTCTTGATCTTTCAAGCTACCAGATGAGCGTCATATTCGGAGGAAGCTATGTCCCTCGTGTGTAGAGACGGAGTCTCCTACTGCTCCGGGTGCGGTATGTGCCTGAATTACAGTGAAACCTGCGATTCCTGCAACAGGAAAATGAACGTGGGAGAACTGTATTACCGATTTTCTCAAAAGATAATCTGCAAGGACTGCACAGAAGCGTCACGTGGTGACATATGCATATTTTGCAGAAGACCCGCAAGAGACGGGATTCGCTACAAGGATGTGGTGCTGTGCCGTTCCTGCTCAAGAGTGGCAACGGGCTACGTTGGATACATATAAAAAACAGAAAGGAACAATATGGCAAATAAAACGATAGATGCAGCAATGTTCTGCCCTTTTTATCTTTCCGAGGCGGCAATGAGTATTACCTGCGAGGGAATAATCGGAAATTCCACGGTAAACAGATTTGCCTCCGCCGCCGAAAAGATATATCACGAACAGAATTTCTGTATGGATATGACCTGCCGCGGTTGCGGAGTATACACAGCGCTTTTGCAGGAGCATCTGCCTGCACCGAAGAAAAAGCCTGCGGCTCTCAGGCATTAAGCACAAAAAACACTTTCGGCAAAAAAGCCACACCCTGCCGTGTGGCTTTCGGTTAACAACAAAAAGGTGCTGTCGCACGTAAATGCGACAGCACCTTTTATTATTACATTTCAACCTTGTATGTGAGCTTTCTTGCTCTGTGGTCATCCTTGGAGATCGCAAACTTGGTCTTTCCGTCGCAGGTGCAGAAATCAACTGCCTGGCCGTCAAGAGTAACAGACTTTGCAACACCGTTGATAACAACGTCAAAGCTTGTAACGTCGCCCATACCATAGATATCGGGATCGGAAAGAAGGCTGTCTGCAGTCTTCTCACGACCCTCGTAGCTGCCCTCACGCATATTTACCGTGAGCTCGAACGCAGACTCGTCGCCGCAAAGCTCGATGAGAGTCTTAGCTACCTTGCCGTCCTCATAGTCGTATGTATAACCGTCGTCCTCATAGAGAGTGAAGGAGCCGCAGCCACCGGGATATACGTTGATATGATAGTTATCGGGAATGGACTTCTCGATATATTTCTGATAATCCTGAGTGCAGAATACGCTGCCTGCCTTGACCATCATTGCGCCGCCCTTGCCTGCGGGAACCTTATACTCGATAGTCTGGCCGCCCTCGTAAACGTCGCCTGTGAAGTAGTCAACCCACTTGCCCTCGGGAAGTGTTACCTTCAT
>JAFXFQ010000247.1 GCA_017520365.1 Clostridia bacterium | reverse complement strand
GTCCATTCGCTTCATTCCCTGAGATTCGTACATTTTAACGTGCTCCTCGGGGGCAGAAGGGAAGTCTTCGGACTTATCCTCCTTGATGCCGCCCTCAAGAACGAGAACGTACTCGCCACGGGGATTTTTCTCCTTATACATCTCCACAGCCTCGGAAACCGTTGTGCGGATTATCTCCTCGTTAAGCTTTGTCATCTCACGGCAAAGGGTGATCCTGCGGTCGCCCATAAACTCCAGAATATCGTCAAGAGTCTGTCTCAGCTTGTGGGGCGCCTCATAAAATATCATCGTGCGCTCCTCATATTTCAGCGCCGTAAGCCTCTCACGTCTGTCGTGGCGGTTTGTGGTGATAAAGCCTTCAAAGGCAAATCTGCCTGTTGTCAGCGCAGAAAGGGCAAGAGCAGTAATTGCAGCACAGCAGCCGGGAACAGCTGTGACGGGAACGCCGACCTCGGCGCAAAGGCGAACTATATCCTCGCCGGGGTCGCTGATGGCAGGCATGCCGGCGTCAGTTACAAGAGCGCAGGATTCGCCGGCTTTCAGCCTCGAAACAATATACTCGCCACGCTCGCGCTTGTTGTGCTCGAAGTAGCTGACAAAGGGCTTGGAGATGCCGAAGCGGGAAAGGAGAAGCCCTGAGTTTCTCGTGTCCTCCGCCGCAACGAAGTCGACCTCTGAAAGGACCTTTACAGCTCTCTCCGAGAGGTCAGCAAGGTTTCCGATGGGGGTGGCTACAAGATAAAGCGTGCCTCCCTCCACCTTGTTCTTTTCGGCATTCATATCAGTATGCTTGATGTTTTCCATAGTACCTCAGAATTAAAATAAATGGTCAAGAGAGCAGGTGTCATAAATTCTTTGCATCTCTTCGGTGTATTCCCGTGTTCCGTCCTTGTAAATGATAAGAGGCTTTGATAAGGTAACGGCTCCTTTGGCACCTTTTTTTGCCTCACAGAGGATCAGGCAGGGAGCACTACTCTTGTCAGGATAAACGGTTATAATCTTTTTAGGCTCAAGCCTTGCCTCTCTGAGTGCACAAATAAGGTCAATTAGCCTGTCCGGGCGGTAGACCGTATAAAACAGTCCGCCGAATTTTAATAGGCGGGAGGCGCACAGGCAAAAATCATAGATCGTACCGTTCAACTCTCGTCTTGCGATATTCATTTCTTCGCTTTTTGTTCCGAATCCGCCCTCGGCCTTCATATAAGGAGGGTTTGATATAACTATGTCAAGCTCGCCCGCTGTATCTTTTTCGGAAAACGTGCGAACGTCACCTGAAAAAACAGAAAGCTTGTCTGAAAGACGGTTAAGATGGGCATTTCTTTCAATAAGCGACGCATAGTAGGGCTGGATCTCAGCGGCATACATATGGGATGCTTTCCCCTTTGAAAGGCAGAGAAGAGAGGCAACACCCGTGCCGCTGCCAAGGTCTGCACCGCGTCCCGAGCGCTCCTTTACAAACGCCGCAAGCAGATATGCATCTGTTCCAAAGGTAAGTCCTCTTTTGAGCTGGATAAGGGAAAGATCCTCGTTTATATAGTCAAGCCTCTCGTCAGGTGAGAGGCAGATATCTTTTTCTGTCATAAAAAAACCTTTACAAAGTCATAAGGCGGAGCTAAGCTCCGCCTTTGAGGTTTGTAGTGATAAATTACTCAGCTACGGGTGCGTCTACGGGACAAGCGTCTGCACAAGCGCCGCAATCGAGGCAAGCAGCAGCGTCGATAACGTAGATGCCGTCGCCCTCAGAGATAGCCTCAACGGGGCATTCAGCAGCACAAGCGCCGCAAGCGATGCAAGCATCAGTAATCTTGTAAGCCATGGGAAGATCCTCCGTAATTATTAATTTTGTCGCAAAGTATGTACTTTGGACTTCGTTACGAGTTGATTATAGCACACATTCTCTTAAAAGCAAATACTTTTTTGAAAATTTAATAAAATTTTAGTTTCCTTCGTCGGAAATAGTTTCTTCTTTGAATTCTTTCTTCTTGGGCTCACCTTTGGAAAGCACGGTAAGGTTGTCGCGGTGGAAGCTCTTCAGCATATCTCCGTTTTTGTCACGGATAAGAACCTTGCACATACCGGAAAGGGGAGCGATCTCTTTGACAAAGCCGATTCCGTCGGGAGTGGATACCTTGGATTCAAGGGGAGGTGTGTGCTTGAGCTCCTCCTCATATACCTCGCTCTCGTAGCGGAGACAGCACATAAGTCGTCCGCAGGTGCCGGAGATTTTTGCTGAATTCAGGCTGAGATTCTGCTCCTTTGCCATTTTTATGGAGACCTGAACGAAATCTGAGAGGAAGGAGGAGCAGCAGAAGGGGCGTCCGCAAACACCGATACCGCCCATCATCTTGGCCTCATCTCTGATTCCGATCTGACGGAGCTCAATGCGAGTATGGAAAACAGAGGCGAGATCCTTAACAAGCTCTCTAAAGTCAACTCTTCCCTCTGAGGAGAAGTAGAAAAGAAGCTTGGAATTATCAAATGTATATTCAGCCTCAATGAGCTTCATGTCAAGCTTGTGCTTTGCGATCATCTTGATGCAGGTCTCAAAGGCACTCATTTCAAGCTGCTTGTTGGACTCCCAACGGCGTACGTCATCCTCAGTTGCTGCACGTTCAACGCTTCTGAGGGGTTGAACTATATCTTTGCCGAGAACCTTTTTGTTGGAGGCGGCGATAAAGCCGAACTCAAGGCCTCTTGCAGTCTTGACAATAACGTTGTCGCCGATCTCGAAGTCCTTTTTTTCGGGGGAGAAGTAGTATACCTTGCCTGCGTCCTTAAATTTAACACCGACTACCTCCACGGGCTCGTCGGGGAGTATTTCGTTAATGATTTCGTTTTCTATATTGTTGTTCATAGTTTTCCTTTCACATAGCAGAGGCGGCGAGGGTCATCATAACCGCATATATATGAGCATTGTTTTTTGTTATGTCGTCCTTGGCGCTCACAAGGGCTGAATATATGTTGTAAAGCTTTGAAAGCTTTACGTGACGTGCAGTTTCTGCAGCAGTATCCGCATCGGGGTAATAGGATGTGTCACAGCCACCGCATTTGACACTGAGAAGGTCTCGTACCGCAAAAAGTGCATAATCGAAGAAGTCCTCAAACTCACGGCGGGAGTACTTGATGCCGGAGGCAAAAACTATGGCATCGCTTTTTTGATTCTTGCACAGCAGCTCCACCAGCGTTCCCGCATCCTTTGATATGGAGGCGGCGGCAGATGACTTTTCGTTGAGCGCAAGAAGTGCGGCTCCCAGGGCACCTCGGCTCACTGTCGCAGCACTGTTTACAGCTTCCTCAGAGGCCTTTTTGGCCGCAGGATTCGACATAAGCCACTCAGCGGTAAAGTCGGCGGAAAAGGTCTGTGTGCGGAATATCTGTGCGCGGCTTCTGACAGTTTCGAGAAGATTAAGGCTGTTCTCTGAAAGAAGGAGGAAAACAACGTACTTGGGTGGCTCCTCAAGTGAGAGAAGAAGCGCATTTTGTGCCGCTGTGGTAAGCTTGTCTGCTTCTTCGATAACGTATATCTTGACGTCTCCGTCATCCGGATAATAGCCAAGTGTAGACGTAAGCTCACGGATATCCTGTACCTGGATAGATGCCTTGTCGCCGCTGTTCAGAGTATAAATATCTGTGTTGTAGCCATCCTCGATCCTCTTACAGCTTCGACAGCTTCCGCAGGGAAGTGACCGATTCTTATTCTCGCAGCAAAGAGCTTTGCATATCTCCTTTGCCAAGGTCTTCTTTCCGCTGTATCGTGGGCCCTCGATTATATAAGCGTGGGAGAGTG
>JAFXFQ010000246.1 GCA_017520365.1 Clostridia bacterium | reverse complement strand
CTCGGTCGAGTGATACAGTTGACGAATCCTATGTCAGGGCAGTATCCGGAGTTCACATTACGGGAGACGCCCTCAGAAAAGAGCTGAATGAATTGCTTGGAGGAGATCTTGTCTGGCTCGAACGTGATATGCTTGAGAATAAAGAATTTTATAGCATATGCAGTTACGGAAGCTATAACAACTGTACCGTTCTGTTCACGTGGGGTGATGCAGAGGTAGAGGTGACCGTGAATATAGCCGATTCCGAGTTTTATTATCCCAGAACAATGAATCTGTACGGCTATTATGACGGAGTTCTGTACTCTTTGGAGGAAGCATATGAAAAGGGATTCATAAGCGCAGAGTTTATAGAACGGGCTGCAAAGAATCACCGTGCAGTGCAGGAATATTTGAATTACAACTAACACGAAACAGAAGAGCAGGGCGGCGTCGCCGCCCTGCTCTTGGAAAACCTTAAAAACAAACGAAAAAACTTTAAAAAAGCCCTTGACAAACGTAGTACAGCATGGTATACTAACTGAGCAAAAAGGAAGAAGAACGTACTCCGTTCTCACCGTGCCGCAAGGGCGAGCATCGGTTTGATACAGAAATTTCCTCTCAAGAGGGATAGTTTTGTGCGGAGTATTTCCGCACTTTTTTATTGCCTATCAACTTTTTGGGGGTGCTTTACCATAAGCGCAAAAGAGCTTTTTATCAATGATGATATCAGAGCAAAGGAGGTCCGTCTTCTCGATGAGAACGGAGATCAGCTCGGTATCAAGAGCCTCGATGAGGCAAAGGAATATGCATACGAAAAGGGCGTTGACCTTGTTTGTATCGCACCTCAGGCTACTCCTCCCGTGTGCCGCGCAATGGATTACGGCAAGTACCGCTATGAGCAGCACAAGAGAGAAAAAGAGCAGCAGAAGAAGCAGCAGACTGTCGTTATCAAGGAGGTTCACCTTTCCTGCCGTATCGACAAGCACGACTTCGATACAATGGCAAACCGCGCCATCAAATTCCTCAGCGAGGGTAACAAGGTTCGTGTAACTCTCCGCTTTAAGGGAAGAGAAATGGCACATCAGGATCTCGGTAAAGAGGTTATGATGAAGTTTGCAGAGACCTGCTCTGAGGTATCCACACTGGATAAGAAGCCCACACTCGAGGGCCGTCAGCTTATGATGTTCCTTATGCCCGTTAAGGGTGCGGCCAAGAAACCCGAAAAGGCACAGAAGGCCGAAGAGTCTGCTGAAGAGGCAGCTGAATAAGTTAACACTTCTGCGGCATAGCCGCAAATACAAACCGAAAGGACTTATAAAAATGGGAAAGATCAAGACACATAAGGCATCTGCGAAGCGTTTTTCCGTAACCGGTACAGGTAAGGTTAAGATGCACCACAGCGCACACCGCCACAACCTCAGCACAAACAAGACTGCAAAGCAGAAGAGACACCTTCGTTCCGCTGATATCCTCAGCACAGCGATGGAAGCAAACATCAAGAGACTCATTATGAAGTAATCCCTCGGGGATATCAATCACTATCGGATAGAAAGGATTTAAGAAAATGGCTAGAGTAAAAGGCGCAATGATGACGCGCAAGAGAAGAAATAAGGTACTTAAGGCTGCAAAGGGTTACTGGGGCGCAAAGTCCAAGCACTTCAAGATGGCTAAGCAGGCCGTAATGAAGAGCGGTAACTACGCATACATCGGCAGAAAGCAGAAGAAGAGAGAGTTCCGTCAGCTCTGGATCGCTCGTATCAGCGCACAGGCTAAGGCTTGCGGCATCAACTATTCTCAGCTTATGTGCGGTCTCAAGAGAGCAGGCATCAACCTCAACCGTAAGATGCTTTCTCAGATCGCTATCGAGGATAAGGCTGCATTCGCTTCTCTCGTAGAGAAGGCAAAGGCTGCCCTCTAATTTAAGATATATAAAGAACCCTCGCGTGTATGCGCGTGGGTTCTTTTGCGTGAAAAGGTAGAATATGCATACATATATTTCATCAAGAACGAACCCTACGGTACAGCTTATCGCAAGCCTTGAAAAGAAAAAACACAGAGAAGAGTCCGGGCTGTATCTTTGCGAGGGGATAAAGCTTTGCAGAGAGGCCCTCGGCCGCTGCAAAGTCCGCTATGCCGCCGTCAGAGAGGATAAGGCAAGGGGCGATGTCCTCGAAATGTGCGAAAAGAGCGGGGGAGAGATAATAGTTCTTTCCGAAAGTGCCTTTGCGAAAATTTCTGCGGATACGTCTCCCGACGGAGTTGTATTCGTTATTGAAATGGAAAATAATTACGGCTCATCCTTTGAGGGTGAAAGAGTCATTATGCTGGACTCTGTCCGCGACCCCGGCAACGTGGGCACCGTTATCAGATGTGCGGCGGCCTTCGGCTTTGACCGCGTCATCCTCTCTGACTGTGCCGATATATATAACCCCAAAACAGTTCGCGCAACTATGGGCGCCCTGTTTAAAATGAAATTCACAGAAGTCTCCTCCTCCGAAGAGGTGATAGAAGCACTGAGATCAGAGGGCAGGCGGGTTATTGCCGCAGCCCTCGGTGAGAGCGCACTTACACTTGGGGCATCTCCTCTCAGAGCCGATGACTGTATCGTGATCGGCAACGAGGGCCACGGCGTTTCCGAGGCTACTCTGAACGGATGTACAGGTGTTATAAAGATCCCCATGACGGATAAGACGGAAAGCCTTAACGCGGCTGTTGCTGCTTCCGTCATCATGTGGGAGCAGTTCAAGGTCTGATAAGGAGCAAAAAGTGAAGGATCTTAGAAAATATTGGATGTGGCTCTCACACAGAGCCGGCGCGGGCTCAAAGACAGCAGTAAACCTCATCCGCAAGTTCGGTGACCCTCTTTCCGTGTATAAGTGCTCCGTCAAAGAGCTTGAAAAGTGCGGTGAGATAAGGGATAAGCGTATTATTGCCCGCCTTTCGAATAAGGATCTTAGGGAAGAAGAGAGTATAGTTTCCTGGTGTGACAGATGCGGCGTCAGAGTAATGGTGCCCACAGACAGCGACTACCCTAAGTCTCTTCTCGCCTTGCAAGACGCACCTATGGTTCTCTATATGCTGGGTAAGCTACCCGACCTTGATAATACCTTCTGCTGCGCGGTCGTCGGTACAAGAGAAATGAGTGAATACGGTAAGGAGTGCGCATATAATATAGGTGTGGGTCTTGCCCGCGGCGGTGCCTGCGTTGTCAGCGGACTTGCTCTCGGTGTTGACGGTATGGCAATGGCAGGAGCTATAGAGGCAGGCGGAAAAACCATTGCAGTCCTTGGCTGCGGTATCGACGTTGTATACCCGAAGCAGCACGAAAAGCTTCTCCGCAGTGTTATCGAAACCGGTGCGGTCATAACGGAGTATGCTCCCGGAGTGTCTCCCGCAGGGCATAATTTCCCCGTAAGAAACAGACTTATAAGCGGTATCTCACAGGCAGTGTGCGTTATTGAGGGTAAGCTCTCAAGCGGTGCCGTTATCACAGCCCGCCACGCGGTCTATCAGGGGAAAAACCTCTATGCTGTTCCCGGCAGAATAGGTGAAAAGGGTTCAGAGGGAACAAACTTTCTCCTTCGCGACGGTGCAGTTGCCGTTACAAGCGTAAACGATATATTTGCTGATTTTGAATTTATCTATCCCTTTTCTCCCGATAACCTCGGCCCCGTCAACGTCCCATCTTCAGATGAGGCAGGTGCCTCCCTCGGTGTGGGAAGCCGAGGCGTAAAGGTAGGTGTGCAGAGGCAAAGGGAGGAGGAAAAGCCAAAGAAGGAAAAGAAGACTTCAAAGAAAAAGGAGTGTCCTTTCCCAAAAGCAACAGAAACGCCTGTCGAGCCTCATGCATCACGGACGGATATGGAGACACTTGGAGAGACAGAGCTGAAGGTTTTCGAATATATGAAGCCGGACGTACCTATGCTCTGTGAGGAGATAGCAGAGGGAGGCTTCGAGCTTTCCGAAGTAATGGTTGCATTGACCGTTTTGGAGATAGCAGGAGCCGTTGAAGCGGGTGCCGGCGGATACTACCTGAAGCGTGCGGCAGATTATGGGGGAGACCCTGAATATATAACAGAGGATGACGACGGTTTGTAAACATTCAAAGTTATAAAAATAACTGTTGCAAAATAAAAAATATGTGATATAATATTGAAATGTTGGCAAAGTGAAATTTAATAATATTTAATAATATAAGGAACGGACTGTTATAATGACGAATCTTGTTATCGTTGAGTCACCTGCGAAAGCTAATACTATAAAAAGCTATCTGGGCCAGAACTATAAGGTAGTGGCATCCAAGGGTCACGTGCGTGACCTGCCTAAATCTACCATCGGCGTAGATATTGAGAATAATTTCGAACCCCATTATATAAACATCAGAGGAAAGGGCGACCTTATCAAGGAGCTAAAAAAAGAGGCCAAGAAGGTCGACCGCGTATTACTCGCAACCGACCCTGACCGTGAGGGCGAAGCGATCTCCTGGCACCTTGCGGTATCCCTTGGTATTCCTGTTGATAAGGTCAATAGAATCACCTTTAACGAGATCACAAAATCAGCGGTCAAGGAAGCTATCAAGGCACCAAGAAGCCTGGATATGGACCTTGTAAACGCACAGCAGACAAGAAGAATATTCGACAGGATCGTGGGCTATAAGCTCTCCCCCTTCCTTTGGAAAAAGGTCAAGAGCGGCCTTTCCGCAGGCAGAGTTCAGAGCGCCGCAACAAAGATCATCGTTGAAAGAGAAAACGAGATCCGTGCCTTCGTACCCCAGGAATACTGGACTGTCGATGCAGTTCTTGAAACAGAAAAGAGCGCATATATCACTGTCAGATATTACGGCGATACCGCAACCGGAGAGAAGGTAGACCTCAAGAATGAGGCAGAGGCAACCAGGGTCCGCCGTGAAACTGAGGGTAAGCCCTTCAGCGCAGTTGAGGTAAAGAAGGGAACAAAGATCAAGTCTCCTGCTCCCCCCTTTACAACGTCTACCCTTCAGCAGGAGGCTTCAAGAAAGCTTAATTTCCAGTCTCAGAGAACGATGAGAGTTGCTCAGGAGCTTTACGAGGGTATCAACCTCGCAAGCGACGGAGGAGTTCAGGGTCTCATTACCTATATGCGTACAGACTCTCTCCGAATCGCAGCTGAAGCACAGAATGCGGCAAGAGATTATATCATTGAAAAGTATGGCGATAAGTATTGCCCTGAAACTCCCAGAGTATATAAATCCAAGGCCTCCGCACAGGATGCCCACGAAGCGATCCGCCCCTCCTCTCTGAAGCATGACCCCCAGAAGGTTAAAAAGCATCTCTCCACAGATCAGTACAGACTTTATAAGCTCATCTGGGACAGATTTATTGCCAGCCAGATGGAAGGTGCCGAGCTTGCAACCGTGGTTGCAGACTTCGATTGTGCAGGCAACCTTTTCCGCACTCGCGGCTATACCGTTAAGTTCAACGGATATATGGCCGTATACGAAGAGTCTAAGGACGAGACTGATGAGGAGGATAAGAATAAGAAGCTTCCCCCCGTTGCAGAGGGCGACGTTCTCAAGAATCATTCCGTAGAGGGTACACAGCACTTTACAGAGCCCCCCGCAAGATATACAGAAGCATCTCTCATCAAGTTTCTTGAGGAAAAGGGAATAGGCAGACCCTCTACCTATACACCTATTATTACGATCATTACAACAAGAGGCTATGTTTCCCGCGACGGTAAGACCCTTGTTCCCACCCCTCTCGGTGAAGTGACAACCAAGCTTATGTCTGAGCATTTCCCCGATATAGTAGACTATAAGTTTACAGCGGGAATGGAGGACAGACTTGACGCTATAGAGGCAGGCGAGGAGGAGATGCTGAATGTTCTTCACTCCTTCTATGACGGATTTAAGGGCGAGCTTGAGAAGGCAATGGAGTCCGTTTCCAAGGACGATATCGAGATTCCCGTTGAGGAAACAGATTTGGTCTGCGACCTTTGCGGAAGCACAATGATCGTTAAGAACGGCAGGTTCGGAAAATTTGCGGCTTGCCCCAACTATCCCACGTGTAAGAGCACAAAGCCACTGGTTAAGAAGGATGTCCTGGCTGAGGAGAAAAAGCCTGAGATCGCTCCCTTCAAGTGTGAGCTTTGCGGCGGAGATATGGTGCAGAGAAGCGGCCGCTACGGAACCTTCTATGCTTGCGCAAACTATCCCGAGTGCAAGTTTACAAAGCAGAAGGTCCGTGAACTCGGAGTGAAGTGCCCCGATTGCGGCAGCGAGATCGTAACAAAATTCGGCAGAAACAGAACCGTGTTCTATAGCTGCTCTAAGTACCCCGAGTGTAACTTCTCGTCCTGGGATATGCCCACCAATGAGACCTGCCCCGATTGCGGCGGTATGCTCTTCTCCAAGAAGGGCAGAAATCAGCTTGTTTGCAAAAAGGAAGGCTGTAATTTTAAGAAGGAAGCCCCCAAGAGTATAGAAAACGAGACTGAAACAGAAGAATGATAAAGGCAAAGGGAGTATTAACAAAATACTCCTTGTGTCTTTTGTTAGGAATTTATTAAAGAAAGGCTTGACTGAATATGAAAATAACTGTACTCGGCGCAGGCCTTGCAGGCTGCGAGGCGGCGTGGCAGGCGGCAAAAAGAGGCGTGGAGGTCACCCTCTGTGAAATGAAGCCCGAAAAAAAGTCTCCCGCACATAGCTATAACGGATATGCAGAGCTTGTTTGCTCAAATTCCCTGAGAGGAAGCGACGTTACACAGGGGGTCGGACTTCTGAAGGAGGAAATGAGAAGACTGGGCTCACTCGTTATGGAGGCGGCAGATGCTACCGCAGTTGCGGCAGGCGGATGCCTCGCCGTTGACCGTTATGCTTTTTCCGACTATATCACAAATAAAATTAAAGAGTGTCCCCTTATAACCGTTGTTGAAAAAGAGGTTACGTCTATTCCCGATGACGGTATCTGCGTGGTGGCAACAGGTCCCCTTACCGCTGATGCTCTTGCAAAAAGGATAGCAGAGCTTATCGGCGGCAAAAAACTGTCATTTTTCGATGCGGCGGCCCCTATCGTGGATTTTTCAACGGTTGATATGTCAAAAGCGTTTTTTGCCTCCAGATATGATAAGGGAACCCCCGACTATATCAATTGCCCTATGACGGAGGATGAGTATAAGGCATTCTATAATGCCCTTATTACCGCCGAAGAGGCAAAGCTCCACGATTTTGAGGAGGGCGAGGGCCTTAAGGTCTTTGAGGGTTGTATGCCTGTCGAGGTTATGGCTAAACGAGGCGAGGATACTCTCCGATTCGGCCCTATGAAGCCCGTAGGTATCCACCATCCCGAAACGGGAGAGGGATACTACGCAGTAGTCCAGCTTCGCCGAGAAAACGAAGAGGGAACTATGTTCAACATAGTGGGTTTCCAGACACACCTCACCTTTCCCGAGCAAAGAAGAGTTTTCCGTATGATCCCCGGCCTTGAAAATGCGGATTTTCTCCGCTACGGCGTAATGCACAGAAATACCTTCATCGAGTCTCCCGGTATCCTTGACCGAGATTATTCTATGATAAACCGTCCCACTCTGTATTTCGCAGGTCAGATGACAGGCGTTGAGGGATATGTTGAGTCAGCCGCATCAGGCTTTGTAGCGGGACTTAATGCTGCAAGAAGGGCCCTGGAGAAGGATCCGTATATTTTCCCCGATACAATGATGATCGGCGCAATGGCAAAATACGTCAGCGTTGGAAGCGAGGCTGATTTCCAGCCTATGAACGCAAATTTCGGCCTTGTTGCCCGTCCTCCGGAAAAGATCAAGGGCGGAAAAAAGGTGCGCTATCAGTATTATGCTGAGCGTGCGCTGGCAGATACCGATAGAATTTGCAAAGAGGAGGAACTGTAATTATGACAAATGAAAAGATGCGTCCTCTCTCAAAGGAGCTTCTTCAGGAGAGGATAGGATATAGTTTTATAAACCCTGAGCTTCTCAATGAGGCGCTTACCCATTCCTCATACGTAAACGAGCATAAGGGAGAGGAGCTTTCATGTAACGAGCGCCTTGAGTTTCTCGGCGACTCCGTCCTTTCTATCGTGGTTTCGAGATATCTCTTTTTTGAGTATTCCTCCCGTCAGGAGGGCGATCTTACAAAGATCCGAGCTGCGGTAGTCTGCGAAAAGGCCCTCGCAAAGTACGCAAAGGAGATATCACTCGGTGATTTCCTTCTTCTCGGCCACGGAGAGGATAAGAATAACGGCAGAGCAAGAGCATCCATCACCAGCGATGCATTTGAGGCACTTCTCGGAGCAATGTATATAGATACCGGCTATGATGCCGCGCGCATTGCCGAATTCCTTATGCCTTTCGTTATAAAAGAGATAGACTATATCCGCAAGGGCGAGGCCTTCACCGACTATAAAACAGCCCTCCAGCAGATAATCCAGCAGGCAAGCGGAGAGAGACTTGTGTACACGGTAGTCAGTGAAATGGGTCCGGACCACGATAAAATATTTACTGTGGAGGCCCGCCTCAATTCAAACGTTATCGGCGTGGGAAGCGGTCCCTCCAAGAGAGCGGCAGAGCAGGCGGCGGCAAGAGAGGCCCTCAAGCTTTTCGGGCAGGAAGAAACACTTGAAGCATAAGGCGGCAGACTTTGATGCATATAAATATACCGATATTCATACAGCATATGGGCTG
>JAFXFQ010000245.1 GCA_017520365.1 Clostridia bacterium | reverse complement strand
GCCCGACGATCTGATTGCCACGCTCTTCCGATCTGGGAAAGCTACAAGCCCTCCCTCGCGAATAACCTTTCCCGCCCTATCATACACCTCGTCCGAGGCCTCTGAAAGGAGGATATATTCGGTATTCAATTATCTGTTCCGCCTTTCAGTCTTTCTGCCGCATCGGCAGTGGCGAGAGCATCGATCACTTCATCTATCTCGCCGTTAACAAAGGATTCAAGGTTATAAAGTGTAAGCTGTATTCTATGGTCTGAAATTCTGCCCTGAGGGAAATTATAGGTGCGGATACGCTCGCTTCTGTCGCCTGTTCCTACCTGCATTTTTCTCTCGCCTGCGATCTTATCTGCCTGCTCGCGCATTTTCATATCATAAAGCTTTGCACGAAGGATCTTCAGTGCTTTATCTTTATTCTTGTGCTGGCTTCTTTCATCCTGGCACTCGACCACGATACCCGTAGGCTTATGGATGATACGGATAGCAGACTCTGTTTTATTGATATGCTGTCCGCCGGCACCGCTGGATTTACAGGTCTCGATATCAAGGTCTGACATATTCAGCTCCACCTCAACGTCCTCCGCCTCCGGGAGAACGGCAACTGTTGCAGTAGAGGTATGTATTCTGCCGGAGGACTCCGTTTCGGGAACACGCTGGACACGGTGAACGCCGGACTCGTACTTAAGCCTTGAGTAGGCGCCCTCTCCCGATACGGTGAAGGTAACCTCCTTATAGCCGCCCAGGCCGGTTTCATTACAGGACATTAATTCTGTTTTATAGCGATGACTTTCTGCATACATGCTGTACATTCTGAAAAGCACACCTGCAAAAAGAGCCGCCTCGTCACCGCCAGCTCCCGCTCTTATCTCGACCACAACGTTTTTATCGTCATTGGGATCCTTGGGAAGAAGCAGTATCTTCAATTCTTCTTCTATGGCAGGAAGAGCCTCCTTCAGGGAATAATACTCTTCAGCAGCCATTTCCTTCATTTCGGGATCTGCTTCCGCCTCCATAAGCTCTCTCGCCCCCTCAAGGTCGGAGAGCATTTTTTCATACTCTCCGTATTTATCCATTACGGGGGTGAGGTCCTTATACTCCTTCATAAGCTTCTTATAGAGAGCGTTATCGGAAACCGTTTCGGGAAGAGAAAGAAGTCTTTCGGTCTCGCGGTATTTTTCGTTTACTTCCTTGAGTTTATTCAGCATTTATATTCCTCTTTTCTGAAATCTCGCCTTAGGCGTTATTTGCAGAAAGAAAGGAACGCCTTATATGTTTCGTAAAGGTCGAGCTTGGAAATTATCTCAAAAGGTGCGTGCATGGAAAGCACGGGAACACCAAGGTCTACTGTATCGATATTGTGGTTTGCAACGTACTTAGCTACTGTTCCGCCGCCGCCGATGTCGATCTTACCCATTTCGGCTGACTGCCAGAGAACACCGTCCTCCTCGAACATATCGCGGATCTTACCGATGAACTCTGCGCCTGCATCGTTGGTGGAGTACTTTCCGCCGCTGCCTGTATACTTTGTCATTACTACACCGCAGTTAACGATTGCCGCGTTTCTCTTCTCAAACACCTCAGCGTAGCTGGGATCATAGCCTGCGTTTACGTCTGCGGAGAGACACATAGAGTTGCTTCTGCAAATGTTGCCGTTTCCGCCGAGAGCCTTTGCGATCTCATCGATGAGTTCTGCAAGAAGTGTGCACTGCATACCGGAAACGCCGTCGCTGCCTGTCTCCTCCTTATCAGCAAGAACACAAATAACGGTGTTTCTGTCAGTGGGGTTATTGAGCATAGCTGTGAGCGCGGGATAGCCGCAAACCTTATCGTCATGGCCGTATGCACCCATAAGGCATCTGTCAAGACCGATATCCATAGGCTTACCTGCAGGAACTGCGCAAAGCTCTGCTGTCATAAAGTCTGCCTCTACGATACCGTACTTTTCATTGAGGGCCTTCATAAGGTTAAGCTTGATAGCCTCGCCGTCAGCTACCTTGCCGTCCTCCATATAGGGAGCACAGCCGATAACGATATTGAGTATCTCACCGCCAAATGCCTGGTTAAGGGGAGTCTTTCCCTGCTCACGTGCAAGGTGGGGAAGAAGGTCTGTGATCATGAAGATGGGATCACCTGCATCCTCGCCGATATTTACCTCAACAGTCTCGCCGCCCTTCTTGGTTACAACACCGTGAAGTGCAAGGGGGAGAGTGGGCCACTGATACTTACGGATACCGCCGTAGTAATGGGTCTTTAAGTAGCCAAAGCCGTCATTCTCAAAAAGAGGATTGGGCTTAAGGTCAAGACGGGGAGAGTCGATGTGTGCAGCGCAGATACGGACACCGTTATTGATATCCTCTGTACCTACGGTAAATGCAAAGAGTGCCTTCTCGCGGTTATTGAGGTAATACTTACCGCCAACCTCAATGCTGTCGCCGAGCTTATACTCAGCGTAGCCCTTATCCTTGAGGATAGCGATGGAGGTTGCAACTGCCTCGCGCTCAGTCTTTGAATGATAGAGGTAATCAGCATATTCATCTGCATACGCAAATGCCTTCTTCTGCTCCTCCTCGCTCATTGTTTCAAATGCAGACTTTTTCTTGTAAAAGAGCTCCTCTGCAAGAAGCTGTGCCTTTGTTTTCTCAGACATAGTTTTGATTCCTTTCTTAGTTCACATAATATAATTTTTTATATATCTCATCTGCTTTGTTGACTTTCTTAACGTAGTCCTCAGTTTCCTTGAAGG
>JAFXFQ010000244.1 GCA_017520365.1 Clostridia bacterium | reverse complement strand
TATACATCAATACCAAACGTCTGTAGCACAAGGATTGATAGCCATTTTGTCGCACAATTCTTCCATCTTGCTTTTGGGACGTCGAGGGCGCCGTCCCCTACCATCACATCAATTTCTACCCGTTAAACTCCGATTTATCGGGATGTTTATAACAAAAGAACCGATCCATCAGGGTCGGTTCTTTTATATTGAATTAGTCTTCGAGAAGCTTTGCAACCTTTTCAGAGTGCTCATCCATTGCGACAAGGAAGGACTCATAGTTACGGCGCTTTTCGCGGTTCCAGGTATTCTCTGCAACTGCGGGGAGGCGCTTTGCGATGTCGATAAGCTCCTGTCTGAGGCCATCTTCAGGATTCTTATACTCGCACTTGAGGCCGTCGCCCCAAGAGCAGAGCTGTCCGCCGCCGATGGTGGGGAGAGAATCATATCTCATTACACCGTTCTTATAGGGGGAGAGCTCGTTGATGGTTCCGAAGGAGTTAACGTCCCAGTCAAAGCAGTTCTTGGGAGTATAGATCCAGTAAGGAATTACCACGTAGAGGGGGAACCATGCGCAGTTGATGACCTCAAAGCCTGCATCGCAAAGGGAAGGAGCAAGCTGGTAGGAGGAGTCAAATACCATAACGGTAACGTTCTTGGGAATGATATCGTTAGTTTCCTTATTGAAGCCCTCCCAAACTGCGGGCTTCTTGCCGCAGGCGGTAATTGTCTCTGCCATTTCCTTGATGAAGGTGGCAAGGAAGCGGAGCATTACGTACTCGTTGGGAGTCATGCCGGGAGCCTCGTCGTTAACGGATATGCCCACAGACTCGCCGTAGCTGAGGGATTCCTCCTCAAGCCACCAGCCGAGACGGGACTCATCTCCGCCCATATGGATATACTCGGAGTGGGGGAACATTTCGCAAAGCTCACGATAGAGTACCTTTGTTGCCTCGATAGCTCCCTTTGTGAATTTGATAATACCTTCTTTTCCGAAGATCTCGGGATATGCCTTGAGCATAGCTGTGGAGTGTCCGGGGGTATCAAGCTCGGGGATGATGGAAACGCCGTTCTTATGAGCATATGTGTCGAGCTCTGCGATCTCCTCATAGCTGTAGCAGTTTTCGGGAGTTGTGAGATTGGGATATGCCTTTGAGGGGAGGGTGAAGTTTTCGTCATCCGTAAAGTGGATATGGAGATACTTTACTTTATAGAAACGGCACATATCAATGTATTTCTTGAGAAGCTCAACGGAATGGCGGCGGCGAGCACAGTCGATAAGAAGGCCGCGCCAATGGCATTCTGCCTTGTCAACAACGACTCCCTTGGGGAGGAAAAGCTTGCCGTCACGGATATCGAGAAGCTGGAGGATGGTGGAGAAAGCGTTGTTAACGCCCTCGCTGTCACCTGCCTTGACAGCGATCTTGCCCTCTTTTTCGCCGATCTCAAGACGGTATTCGCCCTTGGAGAGGCAGTCGCAGATCTTTATAGTAATAGCGGCATTTTCAGACTTTGCAACGTCGATGCCGAAGATCTTCTTGGCATATCCGATAAAGGAATCGGTCTCGCGGGCAAATTCTCTGCCGGCACAAACGCTGGGTTCATAGAAGCCTAATGTGCCGTTTCCCCAGTAACCCTTGGGGGAAGGGATAAGCTCTGTAAATTTAGCCATTGTCGTAAAACCTCGAACAATAAGATTACCTAATTCTATCATATGCAAAAAGTAAAGTCAACGAAAATGGGGATTATTTTGTGTTTGCGGGGAAGAGGTGTGTTATCCTTGTATATTCTTCAGTGAACGGTTTGACGGATCCCCTTTGCCGGTTTTGCGCAAAAAGAAAAAGGGACTGTAAAAAAAGTTTCCGCCCCCCTTGTTAATATGTATAAAAATCCCCGCAGAAATCAAGGGTTTTTGATTGATTTCAGCGGGGATTTTATAATTATTTAAAAATAAATTTGTTTTTCAAGGACTTTTTTACAGCCCCTTTTGAGATCACCGGTCATTTATGAGGGCATTGAGCTCTGCCATTTTTTCGGCCGTTGGCTCGGGGAGGTGGCCGAAGGGGAATTCGATCCCCATACTGTCATATTTTGTCTGACATATTTTTCTGAAGGGCAAAAGCTCTGTTTTATCGATGCAGGGATGATTTTTTACTATTTCTCTGAGGGCTTTTGCATTTTCCTCCGTGTCATTGACGGTGGGGATAATGACCTGCCTTACGGTAGCAGGTATGCTTTTTTCGTTGAGATATGCGAGAAATCTCATAGGTCCTTCCATGGAACAGCCAACGTTTTCGCGGTAATCCTCGTCTGTGGTGTATTTCACGTCGAGAAGCACTCTGTCGGTTTCTGAAAGAAGCTCCTTTACACTGTCCGAGAGGGATATTCCCGAAGTATCGAGGCAGGTGTTTATGCCTTCTTCGTGGGCAAGGACGAATATCTCCCTGCAAAAATCTGCCTGCATGAGAGGCTCGCCGCCCGAGATGGTGATGCCGCCCTCGTTTCCGAAATAATCCTTATATCGTGCAGCCCTTTTCACTATCTCTGCTGCCGAATATTCTATGCCTGCGTTAATATCCCACGTATCGGGGTTGTGGCAGCACTTGCAGCGGAGGGGGCAGCCTGAGAGAAATACCACGAAGCGCACACCCGGGCCGTCTACGGTCCCGAGGCTTTGAAACGAGTGGACTCTTCCTGTCATACGCTCTGGTGGAAGGTGCGCTGGATAACTTCCTTCTGCTGCTCACGGGAGAGCTTGTTGAAGTTAACCGCATATCCGGAAACACGGATAGTGAGATTGGGATATGCTTCGGGATCTTTGTAGGCCTTGATAAGAGTTTCGCGGCTGAGAACGTTTACATTGATATGATGTGCCTTCTTCTTGAAGTATCCGTCCAGGATGGCAACAAGGTTTGTAATGCGCTCGTCCTCGGTCTTGCCGAGAGCCTCGGGGGCAATGGAGAAGGTGTTTGAGATACCGTCGCGGCAGTCCTCATAGCTGAGCTTTGCAACAGAGTTGAGGGATGCAAGAGCACCGTTTTCTTCTCTGTTGTGCATGGGGTTAGCACCGGGAGCGAAGGGCTCGCCTGCGCCTCTGCCGTCGGGAGTTGCGCCTGTATTCTTGCCGTACATAACGTTGGACGTGATGGTGAGAATGGAGAGGGTATGAGTTGCGTTTCTGTGAGTGGGAGTTTTTCTCAGCTCGGTGATGACCTTGTGGGTCAT
>JAFXFQ010000243.1 GCA_017520365.1 Clostridia bacterium | reverse complement strand
GCTATCAATCCTTGTGCTACAGACGTTTGGTATTGATGTATATGTTATGTTTGCAATGGGACGTCGAGGGCGCCGTCCCCTACCGACTGATCAATCTACTCTTCAAACTCTAATCTATCGGGCAAATTCAGCTCTTTTCGGATTCGTATCCTACTCAAACTATTCCTGTGATATTTTTTAAAATACCATTCCTTTTTTGCGCTACCTGTGATATAATACAGTTAAATATAACTATTTTGAGGTTTGTATGGCACTCGATAATACTAATTTCGGCGCACAGTTCATAGCAAAGCTCCTTGACGGAAGGAAAAATCTCTTTTTCTGCGGAATCGGCGGCGTTTCCATGTGCTCTCTTGCACACATATCCCGTCTCCGCGGACACAACGTGTCCGGCTATGACCGCACTCCCTCCCCTGCCACAAAGGCCCTGGAGAATCTCGGCATCACCGTTTATTATAAGGAGGATGCTGCTCACGTTGACGGTATCGATGCTCTCATATATACTGTTGCCATTCCCGAGACAAATCCCGAATATGCTGCTGCCCGAGCAAGGGGCATTCCCTGCATCTCAAGAGCAGATTTTCTCGGCTATCTGATGTACGGCTACGGTCAGAGAGTCGGCATCTCCGGAATGCACGGCAAGTCCACGACCACATCAATGACAGGGCTCGTTTTCACTGAGGCAGGCCTTGATCCCACCGTTTCATGCGGTGCGGTAATGAAGGACGTAGGCGGCTATCACCGTATCGGTAAGGAGGATTTCTTCATTTTCGAGGCCTGCGAGTATATGGACTCCTTCCTCTCCTTCTACCCCACCGTTGCGGTAGTTCTCAATATTGAGATGGACCATGTGGACTATTTCAAATCGATGAAGCAGATCCACGATTCATATAAGAAATTTATGGCTCTCACCGACGGAGGGATTGCCCTTGTCAACTGCGCGGATGACGACGTTATGAAGGCTGCAGAGGGCTTTGGCGGTCGCCTCGTTACCTTCGGCGTGGAATGCAGAGATGCTGAGTACCGTGCCGATGACATAAAGATGGTTCACGGCTGCGGCCATTTCAATATCTATCATTTCAACCGGCTTCTCTGCCACGTTGAGCTTTGCGTGCCCGGCGCTCATTGCATCTGCGATGCTCTTGCGGCAGCCGCTGCCTGCCACATCTGCGGAGGCGACGGCGAGGATATTGCAAGAGGTCTCAACAAATTCCGAGGAGCAGGCAGAAGAATGGACAGGACCGATACCGATGCGAAAAGCGGCGCAGCAGTTTATTCTGACTATACCCACCACCCCACAGAGATCGCGGTTACCCTTTCTGCCGCAAGCCAGATGGACTACGACCGAGTGTTCTGCGTTTTCCAACCCCACACCTATTCCAGAACAGCGGAGCTTTTTGAGGACTTCGCATCGGCTCTTGCCGCTGACGGTACAAGCGAGATCATTCTTGCCCCCATCTATTCCGCCCGTGAAACAAACACCTACGGCATATCAAGCGAGGCTCTTTCCGACAGGATAGACGCCCTGGGCGCAAATGCCCGCTTTATCGCTCAGTTTGAGGATATAGCCGATTACCTGAATGAGAACACCACAGAGGGCGATATGATACTCATTATGGGTGCGGGAGATATTACAAAGGTGATCCCTCACCTTTGTAAGTGAAGAGATAAGAGAGAAGAACGAAGAGAAATGGTATAAAACCGCTTTGGCGGTTTTGGATCTGTTTTTAAAATGAGATTTACATTGTTACTTAACGAAAGGATGGTACGGTAATGGCTACCACTCTCGAATTTATAAAGTTTAATATGCCCTGCCAGGATATGAACGGCACCTCCACCCTCCCCGGCCTTCAGAAGCTTGGCTTCTGGCACCGCAACGGTGACTCCGGCCTTACAGAGGACGATGAGCTCTTCATCGGCTACGGTCACGTCCCCTCCTGCTTCCCCTACAAGATGCAGGATATGTACTCGCGTGAGCTCAAGGACCGTGAGATGAACGGCGTTGTTCTTGAAAACGAATATCTGAAGGCTGTTTTCCTTCCCGAATGGGGCGGCAAGATGATGTCCCTCTTCGACAAGGTTGAAGGTAAGGACCTTCTTTATACAAACCCTGTAATGCGCCCCTGCAACCTTGCTGTCCGTAACGCGTGGACATCAGGCGGAGTGGAATGGAACTGCGGAATGTTCGGACACCACGTTGCCACCTGCGACACCATGTACACCACCACGACCCACCTTGATGACGGTACCCCCGTTCTCCGTATGTACGAGTTCCACCGCATCCGCCGCGTCGTTCAGCAGATGGACTTTTTCCTCCCCGCAGGCTCAAAGGTCCTCTTTGCACGTAACAGAATAATCAATCCCCTGCCCGACGTTGTTCCCATGTACTGGTGGTCCAACATCGCCGCACCCGAAACTCCCGACACAAGAATCGTTGTAAATGCGGACACCACCTTCGTTGCAGACAACAACACGTCAAAGGTGGATATCCCCGAGTATAACGGTGACGACGTTACATACCCCATCAACGTTCCTGCCGCAGGCGACTATTTCTATAATATCCCCCACAAGGCAAGAAAATTCGAGGCTTGCCTTGATGCAGACGGCTACGGTCTTGCATTCACCTCCACATACCGCCTGAAGGGCAGAAAGCTCTTCTGCTGGGGACAGAATCCCGGCGGTGACCGCTGGCAGGAATACCTCACCACCGACGGCTCTCCCGATCGCTACGTAGAGCTTCAGGGTGGTATCTGCCACACTCAGTACGAATGTATGCCCATGCCTCCCCACACCACGTGGGAGTGGCTTGAGGGCTACGGTGCAGTAAAGGCTGACGGCGATACCGTTCACGGAGAATGGCAGGCGGCAAAGGCCGAGGTTGCTGCCCGTCTTGACGAGATAATGACTGACGACCAGATGGACGAGCTTCTCGCCGCAACAAAGAAAATGGCTACCACAAAGGCTGACGGAGAGCTTCGCTTCTTCGGCAGCGGCTGGGGCGCACTTGAAAATATCCTCCGTGAGAAGAACGGCAAGCCCAGGATGGCTCCCCATCTTGATTTCAGCGAGATCGGCGAGGAGCAGGCAGACTGGTTGAATCTTCTTGAAAACAAGAAATACCTTGAGCATGATCCCAAAGACTCCCCCATCTCCTGGATGCTCCAGCCCGAATGGACCCGTCTTATGGAGGAGGCTTGTGAATGTACCGACAAGGACAACTGGTATGCTTACCTTCAGCTCGGTATGAGCTATATCGCAGAGGGCAGACTCAACGACGGATGGATCGAGCTTGAAAAGTCTCAGGCAATCAAGAATTCCGCATGGGCCGAATACGGCAAGTGTGTGGTAAAGAAGTGCATCGGTGACGGTGAAAATGCTTCTCTCCACATCACCAATGCGGCAAGGATGCTCCCCCACGATATTTCCATTGCAAAGGAAGCCATGGAAATCCTCGTTGCAGCAGGCAAGGATAACGAGGCTATAGAGCTTTATGCCTCTATGCCCGAGGAGGTACGCGCCATCGGCCGTGTTCGCCTATATGCAACGATGGCACATATCCATCTGGGCCACATCGAAGAGGCTGAAGCTGTTCTTTGGGAAAACGGCGGACTTATACTGCCCGATATCCGCGAGGGCGAGACCATCATCACAGAGCTTTGGCTCCTCATTGAGGAGGCAATGGCAAAGCGCGACGGTACTGAATTTGACCGTAACACAGCAAAGGTGCCCCCCATCTTTGACTACCGCCAGTGTTCCACCACCCACCGTCGCCCCGCAAGAAAAAGAGCTAAGAAATAAGAATGTTTATTCTCCCTGTCCAAACGGGCAGGGAGAATTTTATGGAAAATGAATTTGGGGTTATAAATAGTGGGTAATAAACACAGTAGGGGCGAGCATTGCTCGTCCGATTGCAAACTAAAAGTTTAAAGTAAAACGAAAAAATGAGCAATTAAACTATAAATTTGCGTGTAGGGGAGCCGCTTGCTGCTCCCGCCTATCTGCACAAGAACGAAACCGTATTCTTAGCGAATCGATATGTCTGTAGCGGGAGCACCAAGGTACTCCCCTACGCTGAAATCGTTAATTGGTTTTGTTAAAATTACGGTTTGATCAAATCGTTTCGTTTGTAGCGGACGAGCAATGCTCGCCCCTACACTATCCCCCCCACGATACTGTTTACACAAATCTCAAAATCAAACACAGAGGCTTTATGAAATCACAGAAACTGATCGGCAATTTAATGCTCCTTGTGGCGGCGCTTCTTTGGGGCACCACCTTCGTTGCACAGAGCGAGGGTATGGACCATATGGGTCCCCTCACCTATCAGGCCACAAGAAGTATTCTCGGAGGACTTTTCCTCCTCCCCATAATCGCAATCTTCGACAAATTGAAAAAGAAAAAGGGCACCTACTCGCCCACTTCTGCAGAAAAGAAAAAAAAGACATTCTCCGTCGGTATCATCTGCGGTATCGTGCTTACAGTTGCGGCACTTTTACAGCAGTACGGTATCGCCCTCGGCACAACAAGCGACAAGGCAGGCTTTATCACCGCCCTCTATATCGTTCTCGTCCCAATTTACGGACTGTTTCTGAAAAAAAAGGTTCACCCCATTGTCTGGGCAAGCGTGGGAATTGCAGTTCTCGGACTATATTTTCTTTGTATCCGGGGAGATATGACAATTCTCCCCTGCGATATCGTTACGCTCCTTTGTGCCGTTGTGTTCGCACTCCACATTACCGTGATCGACAACCTTGCCGCACCTCTTGATGGCATTCGGATCTCCTGCATTCAATTTTTCACAAGCGGAGTTATCTCCGGAATCGCAATGTTCATTTTCGAATCTCCCTCTCTCGGAGCGATAATGGACGGATGGATCTCCGTTGCATATGCGGGAATTCTTTCAAGCGGAGTGGCATATACCCTTCAGATACTCGGACAGCAAAGGACGGAGCCCACGGTGGCATCCATCCTTATGAGCCTTGAATCTCTCTTTGCGGTGCTGGGCACAATTGTTTTCACCGCATTTCTCGGAAAAGTCCAGCTTCCTACCGTCCGCGAGTGGATAGGCTGCGCCTTAATGTTCACAGCAATAATGATGACGCAGATCCCCGATCTGATAAAAAAGAAAGCATAACAAAAAAGAGCAAAAAGGCAGTCGTAAAATGACTGCCTTTTTTTACTCTTCATCGGATTTCATGTATTGGTCAAATTTCTCCGTATACTCTTCCTCCGTGATGACCCCGTTTATCAGCTTTTCTTTTATATCCTCAAGCTCAAAATAATACTTTTTTCTGTTTTCTGCCCGCTTCAGACGGC
>JAFXFQ010000242.1 GCA_017520365.1 Clostridia bacterium | reverse complement strand
GATGTATATGTTATGTTTGCAATGGGACGTCGAGGGCGCCGTCCCCTACCGACTGATCAATCTACACTTCAAACTCCGCTTTATCCCACTCTTTATAATAAAAAACAAAACCGCCGCTGCGGTTTTGTTCCTTCACGTTCCCTTTGGGAACATATCACTGCGAAGCAATATCACTCGTCGAAGACGAATATCACTTGCCCCTATGGGGCAAATATCACAGCGAAGCTATATTCTTGCCTCTTAGGGGCAAATATCACTGCCGCTTTGCGGCTATACTCTGATCGGTATACAAAGAAAAACACTTCCGCTGGCGGAAGTGTTTTTCTTTGTATTATTCATTTCTGTCCCAATTAGTGAGAATAGCTTTAAATTCATCGAGGGACGTTGTGCTGTTAAGCTTTGCGCGTATTTCCGCACTGCCTCGGAGTCCCCTTATAAAGTGGGCGCTTCTGCCTCTGGCTTCGCGAATGCCTTTATCCTCGCCCTTCATGGCAACGACTGCGCTGACAAGGGAAATTGCGGCGGCGATCCTTTCCTCGGGGGTGGGAGAAGTATAGCTTTCCTTGCAAAGAGTTGCCTTGATCTCCTTAAAGATCCAGGGATTTCCGAGAGCCTCACGGCCTATCATAATACCGTCGCAACCCGTCTCCTTGAGCATTCTTTCTGCGCTCTCTCCGTCCTTTATGTCACCGTTTCCTATAACGGGAATGTGGGAGGGGACAGCATCGCGGACACGGGCGATGATATCCATATCTATACCGGGGTTGTAAAGCTCCTCACGGGTGCGCGCATGCACCGCAATACCGTCAGCACCGCCCTCAACGCAAGCAAGAGCCACCTCAACGGCATTTTTGCTTTTTTTATCCCATCCGGCCCTTATTTTTACGGTAACAGGCAGGTCAACACGGGATTTCATGGCAAAAACTATCCTTTTGCAAAGCTCCGGGTCCTTCATAAGGGCGCTTCCGTCTCCCGAAAGAGATATTTTTTTAACAGGGCAGCCCATATTGATATCTATGGCAACAGGGCGCTCCTCGTATCGGCATCCCAAAAAGCTTCCCCTCTCTATCATCTCTGCGGCAGCAGCCATAGTGTCAGGCTCGTGGCCGAAGAGCTGAATAGCGGTCGGTTTATCCCCTACGGGGAGAAAAGCCAGGTCTGCTGTTTTTTTATCCTTATATACAAGTGCCTTTGCACTTATCATTTCGCTGATGCAATAGTCTGCACCGCCCTTAAGGCACATGAGACGGAATGAGGCATCCGTAAACCCTGCCATGGGAGAAAGAAGGAGAAGGGGAATCCTTGTATTATTCATCATCCAATTTGAGAACTGCCATGAAGGCTTCGGGAGATACCTGAACGCTGCCCAGCTGACGCATCTTCTTCTTACCTTCCTTCTGCTTTTCAAGGAGCTTCTTCTTACGGGTGATATCACCGCCGTAGCACTTGGCAAGAACGTCCTTGCGCATTGCCTTGACGGTCTCGCGGGCAATGATCTTTGAGCCGATTGCCGCCTGAATGGGTATCTCGAAGAGCTGACGGGGGATGTTATCCTTAAGCTTTGCGGCGATCTTTCTTGCTCTTGTATATGCCTTGTCACGGTGAACTATGAAGGTAAGTGCGTCAACGACCTCGCCGTTAAGCATAAAGTCAAGCTTTACAAGATCGCTTTCAACGTAGCCCTTCATCTCGTAGTCGAGGGAAGCATATCCGCGGCTGCGGCTCTTGAGGGCATCGAAAAAGTCGTAGATGATCTCGTTGAGAGGCAGATCATAGTGAAGCTCAACGCGGTCTGTATCAAGATATTTCATGTCAATATAGTCGCCGCGTCTGTCCTGACAAAGATCCATAATACCGCCAACGTATTCTGCAGGGGTGATGATAGATGCGGCAACAATAGGCTCATATGCACACTCGATAGCATCGGGGGCGGGATAGTTTGTGGGGTTATCTACCTTAACGATCTCGCCGCCGTGAACCTTTACCTCGTAGATAACGGAGGGGGCTGTGGTTATGATATCAAGATTGAATTCTCTTTCAAGTCGCTCCTCGATGATCTCCATATGGAGAAGTCCGAGGAATCCGCAACGGAAACCGAATCCCAGAGCGGCAGACGTCTCGGGCTCGAACACAAGAGCCGCATCGTTCAGGCGGAGCTTTTCAAGGGCTTCCTTCGTTTCATTATACTTTGCGCCGTCTGCAGGATAGATACCTGCATAAACCATGGGCTGAACGCTCTGGAAGCCGGGGAGAGCCTCCTCACAGGGGGTATCTGCAAGGGTGATGGTATCACCGACACGGGTCTCGGAAACGGTCTTGATGGAGGCTGTGATATATCCAACCTCGCCTGCCTTAAGGCATTCCTGCTTCGTGAGGCCGAAGGGGGACATAGCACCTACCTCAACAACGTCAAACTCGGCACCTGTGCTCATAAGACGTATCTTATCGCCGGGCTTTACCGTGCCGTCGATGAGGCGGATATATACTACAACGCCCAGATAGGAGTTGTAAACAGAGTCGAAAATAAGTGCTCTGAGAGGAGCAGACTCATCGCCCTTTGGCGATGGTATGTATTCGATGATAGCATCAAGAACGTCGCCGATGTTGAGGCCGGTCTTAGCGGATACCGCGGGGCAGCCCTCGGCAGGGATGCCGATAACGTCCTCTATCTCCTCACGGCACTTGTCCACCATAGCGCTTGGAAGGTCTATTTTGTTGATAACGGGAACGATCTCGAGGTCGGCATCTACTGCAAGGTATGCATTTGCCAGGGTCTGCGCTTCGATGCCCTGTGTGGCATCAACAACGAGAAGAGCGCCCTCGCAGGCATTGAGAGAGCGGGACACCTCATAGTTAAAGTCCACGTGTCCGGGGGTGTCGATAAGGTTAAGCTGGTAGGCTTGTCCGTTTTTTGCTTTGTAGTCTATGCGTACTGCTCTTGCCTTGATGGTGATACCGCGCTCACGCTCAAGGTCCATATCGTCGAGAAGCTGTTCCTCCATATCGCGCTTTTCAACCGTGTCGGAGAACTCAAGGATTCTGTCTGCGAGAGTTGACTTACCGTGGTCGATATGTGCAATTATCGAAAAGTTTCTTATATGCTCAAGTCTTTCGGAAGATGTTGACATTATAAATTCCTTCCTCGTTTTTTTCTTAATAATTAATTATATCAAAACGGAAGTATTAAATCAAGTATAAAAAGAAACATAGAAAAATGTGATTGTTGAAATATTCACATAGAATAGCATGATTTTACTAT
>JAFXFQ010000241.1 GCA_017520365.1 Clostridia bacterium | reverse complement strand
GGATGCAGATTTCGTCATTTCAAGCCCGTCGGCGTACAAAGGTACGACAGGGCTTGAAAAGGCGAAAAGCTTGAAAGCCCCTGAAATCAGGGGCTTTCTTTTGTATGACTTCAATTTTTTGTTGCATTTGCTTTTTACGGTTAAAGCTAAAACTTGGCTGTCTTTGTTTTGACACTTTTGCGGTCTGCGCCTTTTTCGACAGTCTGCAGGCGGCAAAATGCCGCCCGAATATGTCTCAGTGAACGCGAATCACAGACTCAACTGTGCCAAATGCACCGCCTGCAATTGCAATGCGGGCATCCTTCTCTGCTATCTTATCTGTAATGAACTCAACGTAGCCCGCAGGAGCGCCGCAAAGCTTTTCCACCTTTCCGAAGGCAAGCTCAGCCGCCTCAAGCACTTCGCTTTCGCTATCGTTCTTAACTCTCACGTAATAGGAGAAAAGGTTTTCCTCAAAGGGCTTAACGTAGCCTTCGGGAGCCGCCTTCCATTCGCATCTCTTCTCCTTTGCCGCAAGGCCGGAGGCAATGGAGGCAACGTCCTCAACAACGGCACCTGCTGTTGGCATTCTGCCTGCTCCGCGACCGTAGAACATAACGTCTCCCGTTACGGGGCTGACTATTCTGATGGCGTTATACACATCCTCAACAAAGGAAAGAGGAAATGATTCGGGAACAAAGAAGGGGGCAACGTAAAGGGCGCAGCCCTCGTCTGTGATCCTTGCAGATCCAAGAAGCTTTACTGCACCGCCCCACCTCTTTGCCGCATCAATATCGGCGGGAGTCAGCTTTGTCATAGTCTCGCAGTAAACATCGTTCTCCTTTACAAGGTATCCTGTTGCTACTGCTGTAAGGATCATTATCTTTCTCTGTGCATCAAGTCCGTCCACATCTGCGGAGGGGTTAGCCTCTGCATAGCCGAGGCGCTGTGCATCCTTGAGGGTGGAGGTAAAGTCCACGCCTTCCCTCTTCATTCTTGTAAGGATATAGTTTGTAGTACCGTTAAGGATGCCGTCGATCTCTGTGATGGTATCGCCTGCAAGGCTTGTTCTCATACCTCGGATCTCGGGGATGCCGCCGCCGACTGAGGGCTCAAAGAAGTAGAAAACGCCGTTTTCGCGGGCGCACTCTGTCAGCTCAAGGCCCTTCTTTGCAACAAGCTCCTTATTTGCGGTTACCATGCTCTTGCCCTTATTCATAAGAGCAAGAGAGAAATCAAAGGCAGGGTTAACTCCGCCCATGGTCTCGCAAACAATGGTGATCTCATCGTCGTTGAGAATCTCATTGATATCGTGGACCACGCGGTCTCCATAAGGAGAATCGGGGAAATCGCGAAGATCGAGGATCTTTTTTACGTTTATATCATCGCCGACAAAGGCGGAGAGCTTCTCGCGGTTTCTGTCTATGACCTCGGTGATACCGCCGCCAACGACACCGTAGCCGAGTATTGCTATATTGATCATAATTACCTCACGGGGATTAGTATTAATTGATTCAGTATACCACACTTTCAAGGAGAATTCAATACAATGGAGCAATTTAATCTGCTCTTTCATTATTTCGCATAATAAATATACGACGGTCAAAAAGAGGCCGGCTGAACCGACCTCTTTTTATATGTTTTATCTTTATTGCAAATTATGTTTTACACACAGGTCACGTACCTGGCCTGCCGTTCACTTGCAATAAATGACGTCCAATATACGTTTGCTACTTCTTCCGTAGAGGATGCGGTAAGATACAGATCATAGTTATGCAGCTTTATCCTGTATGCTCCTCCGCCGGTTGCAATGAAGTCAACCTGAGCATCTGTCTCGTTTCCTGAAATCTCGTACAGATCGCAGTTCCACGGTTCTCCCGTTCTGTATACGTTAAGTCCGAAGGCCTTATTAACAGCAGATTTAATATAGGTTCTGTCTCCTATGAAGCCAATGATCCATTTCTGATCTAAGGTACCTTTATATAGAAATTATATATAGGGTGAGAGAATTCTGTGATTATTTGCGATAGCTTCAAGGTCTTCATCGCTGATTAATCCGTTATTATAAGCTTCTTCAAGAGAATATAGGGTACCGTTATTGAAAGCGAACAAATTAAATCCGCTTGGGTAAAAGAACTCATAGCCTGCTATCGTAATAGTCGTTTCAACCGTTAATTGATTCATATCAAAAAATACCACGCAATTATTGTATTCACCGTAACAGCATGTTTGTGCAACATAATCGCGGTCGCTAACTATTTTTTCATAGTCAAGCCAGATTAATTTTCCTACCCCCAGTGCTTTATGAATCTCATTTTTCGTGTCCTCATCAAGGACGGTCAGAGCTTCAATAGCTTCGAGATACTTTTCATCAACAGGCTCTGTTTCCTGAGGTGCTTCTGTGTCTGCATCCTCGGGCTCTGTTGTACTCTCGTTCTCTGTCTCTTCGGATGAGCCGTCTGTTTCTTCGGGTAAGGTAGTTTCCTCGTCCTTTACCGTGCCGCTGTCCCCGGTAGTTTCCAAGTCCGTTGTATCGGGAGCGTCCGTCGTGCTTTCCGTTCCCTTTGCGGGGTTATCTCCCTTTTCTCCCTGCGCCTCCGACGGGGG
>JAFXFQ010000240.1 GCA_017520365.1 Clostridia bacterium | reverse complement strand
AAAGCAAGCAAGGGAAGCGATGGCCATAACTGCCATGAGAGCACATACAGCGAGAACGATGGCGTTGTCTCCTGTTGCGGGAGAGCCGGGGCCCTGGTTATCGGGTGTCTCATTGGGTGTCTCATTGGGAGTCTCGTTGGGAGTCTCATTGGGAGTCTCATCGGGAGCATCATCGGGATTGCCGGGTGCGGGAGCGATGGCATCAATAGATGTAACAGTCTCGTCATAGTAGCAAGCGTACATCCACTCGTCACCGTCAACGCCGCCGAGCCATCCGTCTGCACCGTACCAGCCGAGGCTTGCGCCGGCCTTAGAGAATACCTCAATAAGGTCTGCTGTGAGAGGATAGAGGCCGGTGTCCTCATCCATGCAGTCGATGTACTCGATCATAGCAAGAGTGTAGTCGATGATCTTAACAAGCTCACCGTTTTCGTATACAAGCTGCTTGAGCTGACCGTAATCATTTGCGGATGCAAGAGACATGATGGTGTCTGCAATGTTTGCAAAGAGGATGGGGCCGTCGGCTGTGCCGAAGTGGTAGTAGCCGTCTGCACCGAGAACAGCAGTATCGCAAACGCCGTCAAAGGTATCAACGTAAAGAAGAGCGTCAGCATTGCCGCCGAATACGAAGGGGGCAGGTGTTACTGTGTTCTCATAGTACTCACGGGGAATAACCTTTTCCTCAACCTCTTCGTAGGAAACAGTTATGTTAGCATCAGCGCCTTCAGCCTTAACTGCAACCCAGATGGTCTGGCCAACGCCTGTGCAGGTCCACTCGAAGGAGGACTCTGTAACGGTGCCCTCGGAAACGGAGGAGGTGCTTTCGCCAACGTTGATCCACATACCGTTGGTGCTTACAAGGCCGATAAGAGCGTTATCGGAGGAGAAGATGTACTTGCCCTTTTCAGCAGGCTCAAAGGCGAATACTGTGTACTCGTAGGAGCCGTCAACCACGTAGGTAGCTGTGCCGAGAGCAAGGAGTCCATCGGAGAGGAGGTAGTTTGCATCGGGAACGATGGGATCTGTGGGAGGATCAATGGGATCGTCTGTGGGGGGAACGATAGGATCAGTGGTATCACCGCTGCCGCTGCCTGCAACAAAGGAAAGTGTCCAGTTGACGGTGCCTGCGGGAGCCATAAAGAATACCTCTGCATCGTAGGTGCTTACCCAGATATTGAGAACGTCGCCTGCATTTACCTCAACGACCTCGGAGGAGACAACGATCTCATCGTCGTAGAAGTGAGTATCGCGGTAGTCCTCCTCGCCGTTTGCCTTCTTAACGTTCACGCTGTACTGCCAGCCTGCTGCATCGTTCATTGTAACGGTAGCAGTACCGTTTGCGGGAGCGGTCCAGGTGGTGTAGTAGCCCTGATTGTTCTCCTCAAGAACAGTAGCATAGTCGCCTGTCTCAATAACTGCGGGGCAGAGGTGAGAGCCGACGGGAGCGAAGGAAACGTTTACGCCGATGCCGCCCTTGGGATTGTTAAAGGGGTTTGCGGGATCGTATGTACAAGCGAAGATGATGAGCTCGTCGCCTGCGGTAACGTTAACGTTAACGTCAACGTAGGGATTTTCAGGGTCGTAGTAGTTGTAAGCGCCGTACTGAGCTGCAGTAATGTTGTTCACGAAGAACATCCAGGGGCAGTCGTTGTACTCTGCATCGAATGCGGTAACGGAAACTGTCAGGATACCGGTTGCGGGAGCTGTGAGAGAGTAGTAGTAGCCCTCGTTGCCTGCAGCCAGCTCCTCAGTAACGTATGCGCCGAGAGCGCCGCTGTAGGGGTTAGCAGTAAGCTCGATGGGAGCGGGGAACTCGATGGTGCCATAGGGGTCAGCCGCGCCGCCTGTAAGCTTGAGGCTGATGGTGAGAGCCTCGGTTGCAGTATTGCTGAGGTTGATCATATCAGCGCCTGCGACGAGTGTGAGGGTAGTTGCGGAGTTGTAGGTCTGTCTGCAGTACCAGAAGAAGTAGCTTGTAGCGGAAGCGCTTGTAACTGTGAGCACGCTGCCGTTGGAATTGTTCACCTTAAGCCAAACGTCTGTCTCTGCGGGAATTGTGATGGTGGTGGCATTTGCATCGGTGTTGTTGATGATGTAGGGATCATCACTTGTGCCTGTGCCCTGAGCGGCAACGGGAACGGAGATGCAAAGGGCCAGCATAGCCATCACGAGGATCATGCTTAAAACCTTTTTCATTTGGTTTTAACCTCCTTGAAAGATTGATTTATAAAATGCTTTTGCAAATTATTCGTAGTTCAGACATACTCGCCGGTCCAAGTAATTGTAGCGGCAGGGTATTTACCTCTCATATTGGGCTTTGTTCCAACGATGATGATAAGCTCGTCACCTGCGTTGACCTCAAGCTCGATGTAGGAGCCCTGAAGGTCGGCATCGGTGTTTCTCTGAGCGGAGTTTCTGTTGTTTGTTACGGAAAGGATGGAGTCGGCAGTTGCTGTGAGGTAGAAGCGAACGGTGCCCGCTCTCTCAGCAACGTATCTGTAGGTATGTCCGTCCTCGTCACCTGCCGCAAGGTCAACGGAGTAGCTCTGACCGATAGAAGTAACTTTGACGGGGTTTGCCATACTTCCCTCGGGGTTTTTGAAAATGAGCTTGAAGGAAGCGGCGGACTGGCCCTTGTTTCCGATAACAAAGCTTACCGAATCACTTGCGAGAGCCGAGGGAACGATAACGGTAACGGTGCCGTTCACAGCGTCATAGCGGGTGCCTCCGCAGATAACGTATGCATTGGCATCGTTTACTGTGAGCACCATACTGCCAACGCGGTAGATATCGTAGTGATACTCCTTGCCGCTGGGGATGGCAACGGTGGTAACGGACATAAAGTCGCCCTCGATCTGGGGGATCTCAAGATAGGGCTCAGCCTCAGTTCCCAGTGTGGGCTCGGGCTCAGTCACAGGAGGCTCGGGGATGGTAGTCTCAGGCTCGGGGATGGTGGTCTCGGGCTCGGGGATGGTGGTCTCGGGCTCGGGGATGGTGGTCTCGGGCTCGGGGATAGTAGTCTCGGGCTCGGGAACAGTAGTTTCAGGCTCGGGAACAGTGGTCTCGGGCTCTGCAGTATCCGTCACCTCAGGCTCTGCGCTGTCAGTTGCATTTTCCGCTGTATCAGAGGTGTCGGCAGTCTCGTCACCTGCAGATTCGTCCCCGCTCGGATCATCTGCGGTGTCGCTGTCGCCCTCGGAGGGCTTATTTGTATCTGTTAATGTAGTATCCGCCTTGTTGCTTTCCTTACCTTCATCCTTTTTCTCGCCGCAAGCGGTAAAAAGAAGGGATGAGGCTATAAGGAGAGCGCAAAGCAGGAGAGAAATAATTCTTTTAGCCATTATTTTGCCTCTCTTTATGAATTATTTTGCAGAGGTAGTTGAGTCGGTCTTTGTGAGGACTATATTGATCTCTGTTGCACCGGGATTAAGAGCGATCTTGTTTTCACCGATAAAGTCACAGGTATATCCGTCGGGAAGGCTTGTGACTACAAGAGTAAAGCCCTCGCTGATGCTTTTGAACTGTGCATCGGTGAAGCTTGCCTCGCCCCTTGCGTTTGCAATGGCGATCCACTTATCCTTGTTGCCCTCGATCATGGCAATGCTTCTTCCGTGAACGTAGTTGCCCATGGCATCAACGAACTTAACGGTGAACACTGTCTTTGCGGGCTTTGAGGAGTGGTCGTTTCCCTCAGGGCCGTGGTTGTGGCCTGCGTGAGGGTCTGCGGTGTCAGAGGTAGATGCATTTGTAGTCTCGTCTGTCAAGGGGATGCCCTTCTCGGCGCAGGAAATGAGAGAGAAGGAAAGCGCAAGACAGAGGAGAAGAGAGAATATCTTAGCTGCCTTCATGATCAGCCGACCTTCTTGAGGATGATCTCAAGCTCGGTGGCACCGGGATCGAGGTAGAGCTTGGTATCGCCAACGTACTCGTACTCATATCCCTCGGGGCAATAAAGAAGAGAGAAGGTGTAGCCCTCGGTCACTTCTGTGAACTGATTGTCGTAGAAGTATGTAACGCCGTTCTCATCAGTTGCATCCATAGAGGGGAAGCAGGACTGGTCAGGCTTGCAGATCATAGCCTTAATGCCGCTGACGCAGTTGCCCTGGTCATCCTTAACGGTAAGTGTGAAGGTTACGGCAGGGGCAGGGTCTGTCTCGGGAGCATCTGTAGTGGGGAGAGTGATGCTGTCGAAGGAGGGAACTGTGCTGTCATCGCCCTTTGTGGTATCATCGCCATTGCCTGCACCGCAGGAAGCGAGGAGGAAAAGGGTGGAGACGGCAAGAATAAGAGCAAAAATCTTAGTAAGGCTTTTCATGTTGTTTTTCTCCTTTTCTTATTCTGTAATATCGGTAAGATTTCTGACAGGGGTGTGATCGTAGCTGTCAGAGGTGAAGTAGTCAAATACTGCTGTGAACTCCTCGGTGGTCATACCGCCAACGTGCTTGAATACCAGCGTACCGGTGTTGTCAATGACAACGGTGGTGGGAGCGGCGTTGATGTTGAGCATGGTGTTCCAGGGAGAGTCGTCCTTTAATATGGGGAAGGTGAGTCCGCCTGTCTGAGCCAGGGATTCGATCCAGTCCATATCTCCGTCAATATAGTTTATGGCAATGACCTCAACGCTGCCGTCGTTGGCGCTGTATGCCTCCTGAAGATGAGGAAACTCATTCATGCAGGGCTGGCAGCCGAAGAACCAGAAGTTCAAAACAACTGCCTTTTTCTCCCTGAGAAGGCTTGAAAGCTTGCACACCTTGCCGCTGTGATCCTTTACCTCGAAATCGAAGAAAAGGTCTCCCAAACTGAAGGTCATGCCCGCGGCATCCTCGGGATCGACAAGACCTCCCTCAAGGGTGATAACAAGGCTGTCCTCGCCCTTGAGCCGGTAATAAGCCTCTGTCTTGTAGCCGGGAATTGGCTCGTCAATGAAAACATAGTAGCTGTCGCGGGTCACGGCAGTTATCTTAAGACAGCCTTCGCTGTCAGTGAAGCCCTGAGCCACGGAGTCCTTTTTATCCGCATCTCCGAAAACGGACAGGCTCGCCCCGGAAATGGGCTTTGAGCTGTCGGAGACGACCTTGACGGTGATCTCGGAAACGGTGATGCTGTCGGGCGCGGTATCCTCGCCGTTCTCATTTGCATCTCCTGAACCACAGGCTGCAAGGGAGAAGCAAAGGATAAGCGCAAGAATAAGTGAAATTGATCTTTTAATACTCATATTGGTCTATCAGCCTGCATAGCAGCACATAAGGAGCCATGCGATCTCTGTGTTTACGGTGTAATCCTTCTGACTTGCATCGTTGAGGAAACGGTAGTTGGGGCTTTCTGTGTCCCACCAGCCCATATGGTCACCGTTCTGCTGAATGATGTACATAAGGTCCTCGGTGAGAGGATAAACGCCCTCAGTTTCGTCAACACACTCAAGGTAGTCGAAGAGGCACTGGGAGTAGCTTTCCTTCTTGACGAAGTTCTCGTATGTCTTTTCCTCACTGTTGTAGAAGTACTTAACAACGCCCTGCTTGTCAAGAATAGTCTTGTAGCAAGCGATGTAGTCGCTGTCAACTGCGAGACGAACGTAAACGATGGGGCCGGAAACGGAATTCAGATGATAGTAGCCCGTAGCCTCGTCAAGCACCATCTTGTAGGTGTCTGTGGAGGCGGTAAGGTCAAACTCCGCAAAGGTGGTACCTGCGGGAAGAGTGTAGGGGGCAGGGGTGTGGACCGCGGTGTAGTCTGTCCAGGGCTCATCCTCGATGGTCTTTGTAGCGTCGCCTGTTCTTTCGATAGCAAGAACACAGTTGTCCGCGGTTTCTGTATCAACGCCGAGAACAACGATGGTCGTGCCGGTTTCGCCCTGACCGATCATGCTGTCCTTGATGTCAAGGTAGATGCTGCCGTCCTCGTTGACGCTTGCAATGTTATTTTCCATAATGTAATGGAGATTTCCGCCGTAGCTGCCTACGGTAGCCTCAGCACCGTCGGCAACGGAGATAACGTAGTGTCCGCCTATCGTGGGAGTGAAGAGGAAGTAGGTGCGATCGCCCTTTGTAAGGGAAACGTAGGTGCAGCCCTCTTCGATGCTATAAGCATTGTATTCGCCTCCGGGTGCAAAGATAGCCGTGCTTTCGGAGGAGTGGTTTGTTGCGATGATGGCGTCACCTGCGGGAGCCTTAGCGGTAAGCGTGGGAATGCTTGCGCAGTAGTAGGAGGTGTTACCGCCGGTAAATGAGAGCTCTACAGTGTAGTCTCCTGCGGGCAGGGTCTTCTTTGCAACGCCGTTTGCATCAACAGCCTGCATTGCTACCTGCTCTTTGCCGTTGAAGAACTTAACGATAATGCCTGTGGTGTAGGGCTTATCCAGGTAGTCCTTTACGGTGACGGTGTATTCAACGTCGCCGCCGTCTGCTTTTTCTACCTCTTTGTCATTATCCTTGAGGCCCTCCACGTCCTTTCCGCCGCAGGCGGAAAGGAGGAGAGTGGATGCGAGAAGAAATGCGCAAATAAGGAGCGAAAAGATTCTTTTAGCCATTTTTCAGCCTCCTGTCAGTCTCTTGCGGGACCGAGATAGTCGTAGTAGTAGCAAACCTTGGTCCAGCAGTGGTCTACGTTGTCGAAGGTGTACTTTGTAACGAGGAGCTGAAGGATCTCAGCGAGACGCTCGTCAACGGGAACACATCCGTAAAGCTCAGTCTCAGAGGTGTCCATAAGAGCAGCATAAGCTCTCATCTCTTCTGTGTAGTCCTCGCCGCGACCGTGGTAGCGGCCGGCAAGAATGTCATCGACCATATAGGTCTCATAGTTTTCCTCGTAGTCCTCGCCCCAAAGCTCCTTGAGGTAAGCGATGGTGGCATCAACGTCGCCGCCGTTCTCATTGAGGTAGCCAAGGATCTCGCCGTCTGTCTCAGTCTTGGAGAAATCAAATGCGCCCAGGTCGATCATCTTGAGGATGGACTGGTTTGTGAATACGCCTGTGGAGTAAACAAAGTCAGCGTAAACGATGCTGCCGTCTGTGGGCTCGTGGTAGTAGCCGTCGTCGCCGAGAACAGGGTCGATACCGCCTGCGATTATATCGTAAATGGCGTCGCCTGTTGCATTGGCGTTATAGGTGAAGTATCCGGGAGAAGCCATGCGGAAGAGCTCGTATGTGTCAGCAATGAACTCAACGTCATAGTAGATGTAGCCTGTCTGGTATACGTCCCAGAATGCCATATTGATGTAGTAAGCCTTGCCTGCCTCCATGTAGTAAACGATGGAGCAGTTCTTGTCGTCGAGGAAGGATTCGCCGCCCTCGGGAATGAATACTCTTTCGTCGCGCTCGTAGGTGTATTCGATGCCGTTCTCAGTGAATACCCAAGCGTCAATGCCGTGCTCGTAGTCGCTCTTGGAGGTGAAGCGGTAAACGCCGCTCTTTTCGGGAACGAACTTAGCGAGAAGGCCTCTGGGGATGATGGCGCGGTCGTAGTAGAAGTAGTTTGTGGGGATGTTTGTGCCGAGAGTTGCGGTAAAGGTGGAGTGAGTGCCAAGACCTCTGATGGGGTCATCAAGCTGAGTTGCATTGGGGCCGAATGCCTCAAAGTACTTGCAGATCTTGAGCCACTCGTTCTCATCGTCTGTAAAGCCTGCAACGGAAGCAACCTGCTTGAGCATTTCGCAAAGCTCTGCATTTACGGTGCAAATACCGTCAAGAGTTGAGTTGGAGGCATAGGAGAAGTAATCAACCATGCCGCGACCGCCTTCCTCTACCTTGTTGTAGAGAGAAACGCCGTCAATGTCAGCCTCGCCGTTGGAAACGATCTCAAAGATAGACTTTTTCTCGATGAACTGAGTGTAGTTCATAAGATCGGCAAGGAGGTAGGGGCCGTCAGCCGTGCCAACGTGATAGTAGCCGTCAGCCTCGTTGAATACGATGTCAACGTAGGAATAGGAGCCGTCAGCCTCGTTGAGCTGAGCTGCATTGCGGGGGAGGTATGTTTCAACGTCGATGTCGTCAGCATCGATAACGCGGAAGTTGTCAAGGTATACTGTGTCGTCACCCTCACTGGTGTCTTCATCCTTGGTGAAGCAGAATGCGACCTCATAAACTCCGTCCTCTTCTGCAACTACGGGGTAGCAGGTCTTCCACTCCTCAGTTTCGGATATACCGGAGATCTGGAAGATATCCTCGTCGTTAACGATAACGAAAAGTGCATCGTTGAAGCGCTCGGAGGAGGTGAGATAGTCAACACCTAATGCCTGACCTGCCTTAAGTGTAACGTCTGCGTAAAGGATAGCGTATGTGCTGTCGTATCCGGAGTTGGATGCGTAGAGGCAAGCCTGGCCAAGCTTTTCACCCTCGATGAAGGGCCAGAAGTACTTAGCGTTTTCGTCCTCAGTCTCGGGGCGGTAGGTTATGGTGATGTCGCCGCTGTTAACGAGACCTGCGATAACGTCAGACTCGGGCATTGTGAAGGAGGGCTCTACCTGTGTAACAAGGTCGCCCACGTTTGCACAAAGCTTCTGAGTGTAATCCTCAGCAGTGAAGTGGTCAAACGCACATTCGAAGGGGCGCTTGGATGTGATAGCACCTGCCTCGATAAGGCAGATAACGCCGTTTCTGTCAATGAATACGCTGGTGGGGTAACCGGTAATGCCGAAAACATTAGCCCAGGATGCAGGGCAGGCAGCCATGGGGAAGTTATACTCATACTGCGCCTGGAAGCCCTTGACAACATTGTTGTCCTCCATGGGGTTGAGGGCGATGATCTCAATGTCATCCTTGTATTCGTCGTAAACGGTATTCATAAGAGGGAACTCCTTCAGGCACCAGGAGCAGGTGGTGTACCAGAAGTTGAGCATTACCATCTTCTTCTCCTTGAGAATCTCAGAGAGGGTGATGGGGCTTCCGTCCTTAGCGTTAGTCACGGTGAAGTCATACATAACGTTACCGGTGGTAAGCTTTGCGGTGGAAAGATCCTCGTCCATAATGAGAGATGTGGAGAGAACAATGCTCTTTGTATTTTTGTCAAACTTGTAGAATCGCTCTATGTTGTAGCCCTTGGGAGCACCGGAAAGAACGATGAAGTACCCGTCATAGGTAGGAATGTCAAGATTTGCAACACCGTCAGCGCCGGTCTTAGCGTAGCCAACAAGGTTGGAAAGAGCTTCGTCGGTATAGATGTAAACGTCAATACCTTCAAGGTTTACTCCGCCTGTTGATGATACGGTAACGCTGTAGCCTGAGCTTTCGCCTTCGGCAACGGTGTCAGTGGTCTCTCCGCCGTCTACAGTGCCGGGCTTCTGGCAACCTGCAAGGGAGGAAAGAGCTCCAAGGCACATAACAGCGCAAAGGAAGAGTGCAAGGATTCTTTTCATCATATTTTCTCCATTCTGCCGCAAAGCGGCATAAAAAATTAACGGTTTATGACCGTTATTTTTCAATAACGGCTGTTTTTGATTATAAGAAGGCATATTAACCTTATTATAGTCATATACATTTTACCATAAAACCATAAAGCTCGTCAATACAACAGAAAAAACTATTTAGGGAAAAATACAGGGAAATATTCACAAACAATTCTGCTAAAACAGAACGGCATATGTTCAACTTGCATACAATTCACTTTAATTTGTTAAAGTGTCACAATTGAGACAAGAAATGATACCTTTCCCTCACCAAAATATCACATAACCACCCTGCCACCGCGGCCGAGAATAACGTATTGCGGATCGCTTGTATTATTTATCGGGAGGGGCGGTGCCCATGGAGAGGGCAAGGCTGTCGGCGAAGAAATCGTCAAGGTCAAAGGAATCCCACTGCCCGCTTTTTGCAGGAGGGGACTTATCCCAATCCTTGCGTATCAGCCAGGCCGATGCACGGGGGATAAATCTTCCGTTTTCCCTTTGCCATTCTTCGCTTGTTTTCTGCCGCCTGAGGCAGGACATTATTGAGGCCACCGTCTCCTTGTCGGTGGCAAGCCGCCTGAACTCACATTCAGCTGCAGACTTGTCTGTTTTCTTTGGATATTCCTCCCAAAAGAGCTGAAAATCGTCAACCCTTTCCTCACCATGGGGCGTAAATGACACGGGGTTGGCAGAAACCTCCTGCCTTGCCTCATTTTCAGCCGTTCTCTGTGGGCCGTACTGCTCCCCGATATCCTGCGGCGCAGGCGGGTCGAAAGCCTTTTCGGGAGTTTCCTTTGGCGCATCTGCCTTCTGAGGTCTGCCACCGTATGCACCGTTTTTTCTGTTTGTTTCACATTTCTTTTCATACTTTTCACGGTCACGGTCAAGCTGATTCTTCATAATAGCAAACACGATCATCGCAGCCTTGTCCGAAAGCTCAGGTTCCTTCTCAAGAAAGGCATACTCCATCAATGCCTCCATTACACGGCCCTTTTCCTCGCGAGAGAGGAAGGAAAGATATTCAAGATAGTCCTTGTAGATAACAATTCCGATAGAATCCATTTTTTGATCTCCTTTTTTTACTGTGACTATCTTAACACACCCGCCCCTCCCATTCTCCCCCCCTTTCCCGAAGGGAGGGCTTTTTCTCATTTTTGCAACGCATTGCTTTTTATTGTATTTGCGTGTGCTTGTATTGTATTTTTATTATTTCTTTATTTT